>DAHVOV010000236.1 GCA_027318645.1 Candidatus Aminicenantota bacterium | reverse complement strand
ATCCCGGGGAACTTCCACATCCGCGTCCTGACCCTGCCGCTCGCGGCGGAGGGCGCGCCCGGGGCCGGCCTCCGGCTTCCGGCCGAGGTCGCCGCTGCCGCCCTGCGGCGCGCCCTGGCCTTCCTGCGCGCCGCCCGCGAGTGCCGCCTGGATTTCATCGACTTCTCGCGCTTCCAGGTCATGGCCGACGGGACGCCGCGCTTCGCCTGGAGCCTTGCGCCGCAGCCCTTCCCTTCCCCGTTCGAGCTGGGCTCGCGATTCCAGGCGCAGGAAGGGCCTTCCGGCGCGGAGGCCGGCCCCGCGCGCGATGGGCCCGACCACTTGTGCCGGCGCGATGACCTGGCCGCGCACCGCCTGCTGGCGCCCCCCGCCATTGGCCTGGGGCGCGGCGCCCGCGCCAGGATCCGCATCCGCACCCGTTTTCCCTGGCAGGAAGAGGTCGTTTGCGACAGCCTGTACCACAACCTGAGCGACGCCGAGACCCTGCTTCTGCACGTCGACCTGGGAGTCGCGCCGCTGGGTCGCAGGCTGGCGGCCCTGTGCCGCTGCCCCGAGCCGGGCGACGCCTCCGCCCTGGCCCGTGACCTGCGCCTGTTCCTGAAGCGTTCGGTGTTCCGCGGCATCGTCCTCCTCGTCCGCGGCGAGGCCAGCGGGGAGGACGCGAGCCTGCTCCGTTTCCTGCTCGAGGCCGAGGAGCTGGCAGGCCTGACGGCGGTCCTTTTCGGCGGCGCCGGCGCCTGCGAATGCGACCTGGAATTCAACGAGGACCCGCCGAACATCCTGGCCCGGGCGCCGGCGCCCGCTGCCGGCGCTGGCGACGGCCGTGCCGTGCTCGACGCCGGCGAGCGGGATCTGCTGGAGAGCCTCGCGGCCATCTGCGTGCCGGTGCCCGAGGGGGCGGTCCGCCTGCTGGTCCCGGAGGGCGCGAAGGGGGACCCGCTGGCGGGCCTGCGGCGGCGGCGGCTGGTCCGCGAAAGCCGTGGCCGCGGCGGCCTGGTGGCCTGTCTCCCGGACGGCAGCGCCGCTCCGCCGCCCGGCAGGACACTGGCGGCGCTGGCGCTCATCGCCGAGCGCTGCGACTGGCCTTACGCCCGCCTCCGCTGCCTTCTGGCCGGGGAGCGGCCCGGGGAGCTGGCGGCGCATCTCCGCCTCATGGCCCGCGAGCATCCGGGCAAGATCGGCCCCGGCCCCGCCGCCGACCTGCTGGAGAGCCGGCTGGCGCGCGGCGCGGGGGACGAAGCGGCGCTGGGGCCGGGCATCGAGGTGCTGATCCAGGGGGGCTGCCTGGAGCAGGCGGCGCGGCTCCTGGAAGGCATGGCGGCGCCGCTCCCGGCCTGGGCGCGGCTGCGAAAGGCCCACCTGGCCCTGCGCCGCCGCGAATACCGCGAGCTGGGGCGGCTGCTGGCCGGGCTGCCCAAGCCGGACGAGGAGTGGCGCGACGAGTGGCTGTACCTGAACTTCATGCGCCTGGAGAAGCTGGCCCGGCCGGCCGCCGCCGCGTATGCTGCCAGGATCGCTTCGCCGTACTATCGCGGCCTGGCCCTCGTCCAGCAGAGCGATCGCGCCATCTACAGCCGCGAGTTCGCCGTTGCCCGGTCCCAGCTGCAGGAAGCCTGCGCCCTCCTCGGCGCCGGCGGCGGCCGGGCCGAGATCGCCGCCCGCAGCCAGCAGGCCAAGCTGCTGCGCGAGGAGGGGCGCTTCGCCGAGGCGGAAGCGCTGTACAAGGCCATCTATGTGCAAGGCGGCGAGGAGGGGCTGGAACCGAGCGCCGCCGCCGCCGCCGTGGACCTGGGCAACCTGTACGTCGAAGCCGACGACGATTTCCAGGCCGAGTGCTGGTACCGCAAGGCGGAACAGCTGTATGCCCGGGCGGGCCATGCCGACGGGCGGATGCTGGTGAACGCCAACCTGGCCCACGTCCTGCTGGCCAAGGGCGACTGGCTGCAGGCCGAGCGGCTGCTGGAGGAGTCCCTGGCCTGGGACGAGGAGAAGCGGCTGCCTGCCGCCAGCGGCGTCGATCTTTTGAACCGGGCCGGCCTCGAGGTCCTGCGCCTGCGCGACGAGAGGGCGCTGCAGCTGGCGGAGCGCGCCGAGGCCGCCTTCCGCGCCGCCCGCAACCGCAAGGGGATCGGCGAGTGCTCGTTCCTGCGCCTTCGCGCCGGCGGCGATCCCGGCGCCTGCCGCTCCGGCCTGGGCGCCGACCAGAGCGCCGTCCTGGCCCTGCTGCGCCGGCCGGCGCCGGCGCGCACGGACGACAGCAGCGGGGAGATGCGGCGGCGGCTGCAGGCCATCGCCTCGCGGCGGCTGCGCTTCGAGGCGCTGCGGCTGCTGCTGCGCCGGCATCGCCGCGGCGAATGGCTCGAGGCCTTCCGCGAGCTGGCCTGGGAGCTCTCGCCGCAGGAGAAGAATTACTATTATTTCGAGTACTGGTACATGTTCTTCGACCTGGCCCCCGAGAGCGAGGCGCTGGGGCGCCGGGAGGAGTTCCTGGCCATGCTCGATTTCTTCGCCCGCAACCGGCGCGCGATCCCGGCACGGCTGGAGGAACTGCGCCGGCGCTGCGCCTCGAGCGGCACGGAGACGGGCCGCTTCGACGAGGCACGCCTGGTCGAGCAGCGGCGGCACTGGCGGCGGCCCGACGACTTCTTCCGCGGCCTGTTCCGCGAGCTGGCGCGGACGATCCCGGTCGACTGGCTGGCCCTCGCGGTGCACGAGCAGGGCCGCGAGCTATTCCGCTTCGCCAGCAGCGATTCCTTCCGCGAGCTCGGCGCGGAGATGCTGCAGCGGGCCCTGGCCGAGCCGCTGGAACAGGACCACGACCTGGCGGAGGTGCGGCGCCTCTACGGCAGCCCGGAACGGCTCTTCTACCCCTTCGCCGCCACCCGGCTGCTGCGCTGGCCGCTGGCCGACGGCTACCTGGCCTGCCTGGCCATCGGCTCCCGAGACGGCTCCCTGCGCTTCCAGGATGTCCGCGGGCGCTGCCGCGAGACCTTCCGCTTCTTCGCCATGCTGTTCCGCGACTTCCTGGAGAACGAGCATCGCATCGGCGGCAAGCTGGACTTCATCGTCGGCGCGTCGGAGGCGGTCCTCGAGCTCAAGCGGCAGATCGCCCGCGTGGCGCGGGTCGACTTCTCGCTGCTGATCGCCGGCGAGAGCGGCAGCGGCAAGGAACTGGTGGCCCGGGCCGTCCACCAGCTCGGCCCGCGGGCGCAGCGCCCCTTCGTTTCGGTCAATGCCGCCGCCATCCCCGACACCCTGCTGGAGGCGGAGCTCTTCGGCTACCGGCGGGGCGCGTTCAGCGGCGCCCACGAGAACCGCGTCGGCCTGCTGGAGGCGGCCGACGGCGGCACCCTGTTCCTGGACGAGATCGCCGACCTGCCCCTGGGGCTGCAGGCCAAGCTGCTGCGGGCGCTGCAGGAGCGGGAGATCCGCCGCCTGGGCGAGAACCGCCCGCTGTCCATCGACGTGAGGGTGGTCTCCGCCAGCAATCGCGACCTGGAGGAGCTGGTGCGCGGCAAGCTCTTCCGTGCCGACCTGCTTTACCGCCTGCAGGACCTGGTGATCCGCGTCCCGCCCCTGCGCGAGCGGCGCGAGGACATCCCGCTGCTCGTCGGCCATTTCCTGCGCAAGCACGGCCGCCCCGGCCTCGACGCCGCCCGGCTCGAGGGGCTGGCCTCGCGCTTCCGCGGCGACGACTTCCCGGGCAATGTGCGCGAGCTGGAGTCGCGGGTGAAGAACCTGATCACGTTCGATCCGGGCCTCGAGGCGGCGCCCGGCGGCGACCGGCCGCCTTTCAGCTGGAGGAGCGCGCGGGCGGAGTTCGAGCGCGGGCTGCTGCTGCGGGTGCTGGCGGAGCAGCAGGGCCGGCGCGGCCAGGCCGCCGAGCGCCTGGGCATCAGCCGCATGGCGCTGTTCAACCTGCTGAAGAAGCACGGCATCGACGCATGATCAAGCGGCTGCTGCGGGCGACGGCGCGCTTCCTCCTCTTTCTCTGGGCGGTCGGCAGCTTCACCTTCGTGCTGGCGCGGCTGGTGCCGGGCGACCCGGTCCTGGCCGCCCTCGGGCCCCGTCCCCGCGCCGGGGACATCCGGCGCCTGAGGCGGGAGCTGGGGCTCGACCGGCCGCTGCCCTTGCAGTACGGCCGCTTCGCGGCGCGCCTGGCCGTGCTGGACCTCGGCGAGTCGCTGATCGACCGCCGGCCGGTGGGCGGGCTGCTGCTCCGCCGCCTGCCGCCCACGCTGCTGCTGGCCGGGGCGGCCCTGGCCATCACCCTGCCCTTCTCGCTGCTGCTGGGAGGCCTCTCCGCCTGGGGCCGGAGCCGCCTGTGGCGGATTCTGGAGGCGGCGTTCGCCGTCTTCGGCCTGGCGGTCCCCGTCTTCGTGCTCGGCCTGGTGCTGATTCTTGCCTTCTCGCTGGGACTGGGCCTTCTTCCCGTCTCGGGAAGCGGCGGCGCCGAGTTCCTGGTGCTGCCCGCGGTCACGCTGTCGGCCCCGCTCAGCGCCATGCTCGTGCGCATGGTGCGGGTGACGCTGCGCCTGGAAGCGGGCCGGCCGTACGTGCTCCTGGCCCGGGCCAAGGGACTGACGCCGGGGCAGGTCCTGCGCCGCCACGTCCTGAAGAACGCCCTGCCGCCCATCGTCACCGTGGCCGGGCTGCAGGCGGGAGCGCTGCTGGGCGGGGCCATCGTCGTCGAAAACGTCTTTTCCTGGCCCGGCATCGGCACGCTGCTGGTCACGGCCGTGCGCCAGCGCGATTTTCCCGTCATCCAGGGGGCGGTGCTGCTGATGGCCGCGGCCTACTACCTGGCGAACCGGCTGGTCGACCTGGGCTGCGAGCGGCTCGACCCGCGCATCAACCGTGGGCGCAGCGGATAGGCGCCGCCTGCGCCGCGGCGTCCTGGTCCTGGCCGGACTGGCGGCGGCGCTCCTGGCCGGCGCCGTGGCCGGCGGGGCGGACCTGGAGCCTTGCCTGCGGCAGCGGCTCCAGCGCCCGTCGGCGCTGCACCCGCTCGGCACCGACGACCTGGGGCGGGACCTTCTGCCGGCGCTGGCGTTCGCCACCCTCGCCTCGGCGGCGGTGGCACTGGCCGCCGTGGCGCTGGCCGCCGGCGTCGGCGCCGGAGCGGGCTTCGCCGCCGGCTGGCGCGGCGGCCGCCTCGGCGCCGCCATCATGGCCGCCGCCGACTTCACCCTGGCGTTCCCCGGCATCCTGCTGGCGCTGGTCCTGCTCGCCCTCTTGGGCCCGGGCGCGTCCCACCTGGTCGCGGCGCTGGCCCTGGGCGGCTGGGCGGGCTATGCGCGGCTGGCGCGCGGCGAGGTGCGGCGCATCCGCGAGCAGGACTTCATCCTCGCCGCCAGGGGCTTCGGCGCCTCGGCCGGGCACATCGCCCGCGAGCATGTCGTGCCGCTGCTGCTGCCCCTGCTGCTGACCCAGGCCGCGTCGGGGACCGCCGCCGTCATCCTGGCCGAGTCCAGCCTGAGCTTCCTGGGGCTCGGGCTCGATCCGCGGCTGCCGACGCTGGGCGGCATGATCGACGCCGGCCGCGGCCACCTGTTCGACCGGCCGCTGCTGGTCCTGCTGCCGGGCGCCTGCCTGGCCCTGCTGGTGGCGGGATTCCTGCAGCTGGCCGAGGGGCTGCCGGGGGCGGCGCGCGGACCGCGCGCGGGGGAACGCGGGGACGGGGAAGGCGGCTGGACGCCTAGTTTCCCTGCATCTCCGCGATGACGGCCTTGATGTCGCGGTAGCCGGGGTCCTTCTTGAGGATCTCGGCCGCCAGCCTGCGGGCGGTCGCGAAATCCTCCTTCAGGCGGGCGGTCTGCACCATCTCGTACTTGACGGCGTTGTACTCGTCGTCCTTGCGGCCGGGCATGGCCAGCGCCTTCTCGAACCAGCCCATCGCCTCGTCCATCATCCCCTTCTCGCGGAAGCAGATCCCCAGCAGCCCGGCCGAGTCGAAGAACTTCAGCGGGTGCTTGGAGGAGATCAGGAACTCGTGGATGGCCTCCTCGATCAGGCCCATCTCCTTGTAGGCGATGCCCAGGTTGTAGCGCGTGTCGTAGTCCTCCTGGCCGATCTTCTCGTCGACGCCCTTCTTGAACTCCTTGAAGATCTCCATCATGTTCTTCTCGACCGTCGAGGTGCGCTGCTTCTGCAGCTCCTCGATCCAGTACTTGATGGCGGCGAGCTCGGCCGCGACCAGCTTCTCGGTCTCGTAGAGCTCCTCCTCCTCGAGGAACAGCCCCTCGCCCTTGAGGATGTCGACCTCGCTCTCGGCCAGGTCGCTCTCGTCGATGTCGCGGAAGGGGGACTCGCTGGCCGGGGCGGCCTCGTCGCTGGTGAAGATGTTGTCGATGTCCAGGAAGTCGGCGCCGGAGGCGGAACGCTCCGCGGCGGCGGCCTTGGCCTTGGCGCTGGGGGAGGGGGCCTGGATGATCTCCTCCTGGTCGATCTCGATCAGTGCCGGCGCCTCCTTGCTCTCGGGCTCCTCCATCTCGATCTCGAAGTTCAGGTTGTCGATCTCGGCGAAGTCGCTGGAGGCGATCTTCTCCTCGGGCGGGTTCAGCAGGCCGTCGAGCCGCATCTCGACCTTGGAGTCCTCGAACTTCTGCAGCAGGTCGCTCTCCTGGGCGATCGACGGCTCGATCTCGATCTTCTCGGTCACGCCGGGCTTGACGCGGATGGAGTCGGTCCGGTCGGGGCGCGTTTCCCTGGCCTTGCGCACCCGCTCCAGCCGCGCCTGGATCTCGCGGCTCTCGGGATACTCGCTGCGCAGGCGCTGCAGGGCCTTTTCGGCGTTGCTGAAGTAGCCCTCGCTGATGTAGAAGTCGAGCTCGGCCAGGTGCGACGACAGCCCCTTCTTGCTCTCGGGGTCGGTCTTCAGCTGCAGGCTGTCCTCGCCCTTGAGCAGGAAGACGTCCTCCTCCCCCGGGCGCGAGCTCTCCAGGTCCAGCTCGCCCATGCCCGGCTGCTGCAGCTCCTTGATCTGCTCGATCATCTCGGCGTGGTCGAAGTCGATCTCGATGTTGGTGCGCTCGTGGCCGCTGAGGTCGAGCAGCCGCTCGTCGTTGGGCTTGAGCCGCGTGAGCTTGTCCAGGAGCTGCTTGTACTCCTCGTCGCGGTTGTCGCGCTTGTAGAGCTTCATCAGCTCGATGCCCTCGTTGAGCAGCGACTCGATGTCGTTGCTCATCTGGAAGACGTCGAACAGCTTGGTGCGGATCTCGATGTTGTTGGGAAAGGCGTTCTGCGCCGTCTTCAGCAGCTCGGCGGCCTTGCGGAAGTTGTTGCCCTTCAGGGCCTGGTCGGCGTTGTTGAGCTGGAAGGCGATGAACTCGCGCTCCTGCTTGTTCTCCTCCTCCTCGGCGCCGCCCTGCTCCCCGGTCAGCCGCGCCAGCTGCTCCTGGTACGCGAAGGGCGAGTCCGTCAGCTCGATCAGCTCGTTGAGGACGGCGATCAGCTCCGCCTTCATGTCGCGCTGCTCGTAGATCGGCAGCAGCGACTCGTAGAGGGCGATCAGGCTGCTGGTCTTCTTGGTGGCCTTGAAGATCGCCGCCAGCTTGTTCAGCGCCGGCAGGTAGGTGTTGTTCGAGGTGATGATAAAGCGCAGCAGCGAGTTGGCCTCGTCGTACTTCTCCTTCTCGATGAAGCGGTCGATGGTCGGCAGGAACAGCTGGAAGGCCTTGTCGATCTCCTCCCGCTGCAGGTAGACCTTGCCGAGCTTCATGATCACTTCGGTCTCGTTGGAGTCGATCTCGGCGATGCGCCGGTAGATGTGCTCGGCCTCCTCGATGAGGTTGTTCTTGAAGTACAGCTCGCCGAGGATCTTCAGCAGGCTCAGGTGCTTGTAGATCTCCTCGCCCAGGTTGCGCAGCATCTGGATGGCCTTGTTGTTGTTGCCCTGGGCGATGTAGCAGGAGATCAGCTTCTCGAAGATCTTCAGGTGCTTGACCTTGCCGTAGGCCTGCATCAGCAGCTCCTCGGCCTGCGGGAACTCGCGCTTCTTGATCTGGATGTCGCTGGCGGTGAGGTACTCGGTGACCGCCTCCTCCTTCATGCCCTCGCGCAGGTAGTTGTCGGCCAGCAGCACGCGCATCTTGATGTTGCCGCGGTCCAGCTCCAGGATCTTCTTGTAGATGCCCAGGGCCTTCTTCTGGTTGTTCTGGCGCTTGTATTCCTCGGCCAGCTCCAGGTAGATCTGCTTGGCCTCGATGGTCAGGCCCTGCTTGGAGTAGAGGTCGGCCAGCTTGAAGGAGACCGACTCGTTCTGGGGGTCGAGGCGCGTGATGCGCTTGTACATGGCGATGGCCTTGGTGAAGAACCCCTCCTTCAGGTAGAAGTCGGAGATCCATTCGAACTGCTTGAAGGCCTCGGGGAGCTTGTTGAGCTTGAGGTACAGGTCGCCGATGATGCGGCGCACCTCCAGGTCGTCGGGCTTCACCTCGACGATCTTCTGGTACTCCTTGATCGCCAGCTCGATCTTGCCCTGCTTGAACAGCTTGTCGGCCTGCTGCAGGATCTTGAGTCGATTTTCAACCGCCATGTTTCAGCCGGAAACTCCTCCGGTGGAAGATCGTTTCCCCCCGACATGATAGCACATTTTGGTGTCCCGGTGTAGGGTAGCCCTTATTTCGCCCCAAGTCAAACTCGGGGAAGAAAGGGGCGAACTCCTCCAGCAGGCGGTCGCGGAAGACCTTGGCGATGATCGAGGCGGCGGCGATGGACAGGCTCTTGCCGTCGCCGCCGATGATGGCCCGGCCGGGGACCGGCAGGAAGTCGGGGTCGATGGCGTCGATCAGGACGAAGTCGGGCCGGAGCTGCAGGCGGCGGAACGCCTGGCGCATGGCGCGCCGGGTCGCCTCGAGGATGTTGCAGTCATCGATCTCGTTGTTCCAGCTCCAGCCGATGGAGTAGGCCAGCGCCGTCCGGTAGATGTCGCGGGCCAGGATCTGGCGCCGCCGCGGGGAGAGCTTTTTCGAGTCGTCGTAGCGGGGATCGGGGCGGCGCGGGTCGAGGATGACCGCGCCGGCGACCACGGGGCCGAACAGGCAGCCCCGCCCCACCTCGTCCAAACCGCAGATCAGCCGCCGATCGTCGCGCAGCAGGGCCGCTTCGATGGCGAAGTCGGCCATTACCTGAGTTCTTTCAGGCGCGACGCCTTTCCCTTCAGGTTGCGCAGGTAGAACAGCTTGGCCCGGCGGACGCGGGTGTGCTTCTTGACCTCGATCTTCTGCACCAGCTTGGAGTTCAGGGGGAAGATCCTTTCCACGGCGACGCCGAAGGAGCTCTTGCGCACGGTGACGGTCCGCGAGGCGCCGGTGTTCTTGATGGCGATGGCGGTGCCCTCGTAGGTCTGGATCCGCTCCTTGCCGGCCTCGATGACGCGGTAGAACACCTTCAACTCGTCGCCGGGGCGGATCTCGGGCGTCTCGCTGCGCGCCTCGCGGGCGCGCTTATCGGCATGGGCGGCTTCCGACTTCTTCTTCTCGGGCTTGTCGGCCGGGCGCTCCTTGCTCTTCTTCTTTTCGTCTGTCATGTTGGTCTCCTCGATGGCAGTGAGTTCGCTGACGGACCATTTTACTATGTTTTGCCCGGCTTTTCAATACGGGGAGCCCCGCTCCGGCGACGGCGGCCGCCGGGGCGGGAAAAAAGAGGGGGCGCCAGGCGGCGCCCCCTCCGGGAAATGGCCTGCGCCCTCGCTCAGTCGAAGCGGTAGGCGATGGTGATGCTGGGCACCACGATGTTCATGTTGTGCACGCCCGGCATGCGGTTGGCGGGCGACAGCGGCACCGTCTGCTCCTCGCCGCGCAGGATCTCCAGGGCGGCGTGGACGCTCAGCTTGTCGCCGGTGTAGCCGGCGCCGACGGTGAACATGTTGTAGGGGATCTGCGGCAGCAGGATGCTCATCGTCGTCAGCGGCGTGGGCGAGGGGTCGCGCATGTAGCCCACGCGCAGCGACCACTGCTCGTTGACCATGTACTCGGCGCCGACGCGCACCTGCAGGCAGTCCTTCCAGTCGAGGGGGATGGTCTGGTCGAAGGCGGCCTTGGCGGCCGGCACCTTCATGAGCACGGTCCAATAGGCGTCAGAGAACTCGACCGGGATCTCGTCCAGCTTCTTCCAGTTGGTCCAGTTGACGTCCAGGCCCAGCCGCAGCTTGTCCAGCGGCTTGAAGCTGACGCCGGCGCCCAGCCACATGGGCAGGGTGGCCTTGCGGGTGATGTCGCTGGCATTGGCGGCGCCGACCAGGGCGGCGCCGGCCATGGTGGCATCGCCCTTCAGCGTGACCTTGACCGGAGGCTTGAAGCTGAGGCCGAAGGAGAGCTTGTCGGTGGGCTTGTACTGCATGCCCACGGTGGCGCCGAAACCGATGCCGTTCAGGTCCTCCTTGTACTGCCCGAGGGCCGGGCGCTCGATCTTCAGCATGCCGTAGTTGAGGTTGATCGAGGCGCCGAGCGAGAGCTGGTCCGTGACCTTGTAGGCCAGCAGGGGCGAGACGGTGAACACGCCGAAAAAGCTCTTCCAGGTGCAGACCTGGCCGCCGGCGAGGTTCTTCAGCTCCGTGCCGTCCCAGGCGGAGCCGGTGCCCGAGGGGGTGTAGACGCCGATGCCGACGGTCAGCTTGTCCGACAGCGGCTTGACGAAGCCGAGCGCGCCGGCGGGGTAGACCTTGCTCTGGGTCTTGGCGTCGATGCCGTAGGGCGACAGCACGTAGGTGCCGCTGGGCAGCAGGTTGGTCTCGAACAGCGAGACCCAGGACTTCTCGGCGAAGGCGGCGCCGGCCGGGTTGAAGTAGAACAGGCTGACGTCATTGGTCCAGGAGATGACCGCGCCGGCCATGCCCATGGCCCGCGAACCCGAGCCGTTGAGGTTCAGGCCGTTGGCGCTCAGGGTCGAGGCGCAGCAGGCGATCAGGACGAGCGTCACCAGGTAGCGTGCGATGGTCTTCATGGGTTATTATTTCCTCCCTAAGGAAATTAGTTGAAAAAAAACAATAATATAGTTGTTCGCAAAAGTCAACCGTCCAGGTCGCCGGCGGCGAAGTCGATCGTGCCGTACACGCCGTCGTAGCCGGCGACGCGGCGGACGCGGCCGGCGCGCACGGCCGCCACGGCGGCGGCCAGGCGGGGCTCGACGGAGGCGATGGCCGCCGCCGGGGTTTCCTGCAGGATGGCGAACTCCGGCCCCAGGCGCTCGATCAGCGAGACGTAGAGGCGGTCCACCTTTCGGGTGCCCTCGCCGCAGCCGAGGAGGCGGGCCAGGATCTGGCGCAGCGGCACTTGGTAGGCGAAGCGGGCGCTGCCGGGATCCTCGCGGTCGGCGAGCTCCTCGGCGCGGTGCAGCACGCCGAGGGTGAGCGGCCGGCCGCAGGCCGGGCAGACGTTGCCGCGGCGCCGCGCCTGGTGCGGCGGCAGCGAGACGCCGCAGTGGCGGTGGCCGTCGTGATGGTACTTGCCCTCCTCGGGGAAGAACTCGATGGTGCGCACGACCCCGTTGCCGCGGATGGCGGCGGCGATGGCGTCATAGGCCAGCGGGCAGTCGAACTCGCTGGCCTCGCGCCCCAGGTTCTGCGCCGAGTGGGCGTCGGAGTTGGAGAGGACCGTGTACGGGGCCAGCGACGAGACGCGGGCCAGCATGGGCGGATCGGCCGACAGGCCCGTCTCCACGGCGTGGATGGCCGGCGCCGCGTCGAGGAAGCACTCCTCGAGGCTGTCGAACCCCGAGCGCGACCCCAGCAGCGAGAACCAGGGGGTCCAGATGTGGGCGGGGATGACCAGCACGCGCTCGTCGATCGCCAGCACCTCGGCGGCGATGTCGCGCGCCGTGGCGCCCAGGATGGGGCGGCCGTCGGCGTTCAGGTTGAAGCGCCGGCCCAGCGCGGCGTTGATGCGCCCGACCGTCTCCAGCGAAGGGGCGAGCAGCAGCAGGTGCACCTTGCGCACCCGGCCGGCCTGGGTGAAGATCAGCGAGATCTCGGAGCTGAGCATGAACAGCGGCCGCGGCCCCCCGCCCGCCCAGGACGGCCGCCACCCGGCGCCCGGCCCCTCCCTCAGCGCGTACAGGCCGGGGGCGGCTTCCGCCAGCGAGGAGCGCAGCCGCTCGAACCAGGCGGGGTGGGTGAAGTCGCCGCAGCCGATGACGGCCAGTCCCTTGATCGCCGCCCAGCGCTCCAGCTCGGGGAGCTCCAGGGCGGGCGAGGTGCCGCGCGAGAAGCGGGAATGGACGTGCAGGTCGGCGTAGAACCGCATTCAACCGCCCGGCCCCGGCAATGGCTCTCGCCGTCAGGGCGTCGCGGTCAGGCCGCCGGCGCCTGCGGCTTGGCCGCCTCGGCCCGCGCGAAGGTGAAGGAGAACGCGAACAGCAGCAGGCCCACGATGCAGACGCCGCCGGCCACGGTGACCACCGGCGAGATGAAGTGGCGGGAGATCACCTGGGCCAGGCTGCCGGCGTGCTCGGCGAACGCCTCGTGCCAGTGCATCCAGTGCGAGGAATAGCGGGTATCCATCGGGCCGACGCGCATGGCCCAGGGCACGATGCCCTTGGCCAGCGAGGAGAGGGCCAGGACCAGGCCGCCGCCCGTCATGGTGGCGACGCCGCTCCAGCGGAAGAAGCCCGG
This sequence comes from Candidatus Aminicenantota bacterium, assembly GCA_027318645.1. Classification (GTDB taxonomy): domain Bacteria; phylum Acidobacteriota; class Aminicenantia; order UBA2199; family UBA2199; genus UBA2199. The sequence goes on along the minus strand of DAHVOV010000236.1, from coordinate 21,255 downwards.
CCAGCCGCGGCCGCCGATGATGGCGCCCAGGAAGATGAAGAGCGCCGGGATGAGGAAGAGCAGGTAGGCGAAGGAATCGACCGTGCGGGCCACGTTGAAGTTCCGCCGCGGGAAGCGGGCGTTCTCCAGCATGTTCACCCGGTCGGGGATATCGCGGCCGATGCGCTCGCGGATGGCAGCGGCCACCGCCGTCGTGTCGCCGGGGGGCGCCGCGGCGGGCCGGCAGGGCGGCAGCGACTCGTAGTCCTCCTCGCGGGCCAGCGCCCGCGCCCAGGCCTCCGATTCGCCTTCCGAGCAGGCGGGGAGGTTCTCCAGCACGCGCGTCAGCCAGGCGGTCATGGCCGGGTGGGCCAGGGCCGCCTTCAGCGGGCGCATGTCGAGCCACACCGAGCGGGCGGAGCTCCGGCCGTTCATGATCCGGCCGAGCTCGGCGAGCGAGCCGGTCAGCTCCCGCTCCAGCCACTCGTCGACGCCGGTCTCGCGCATCAGCTGCTTGGGAGCGGTCCCGGCGGCGGCCATGGCGTTCAGCCAGGCGCGGGTGTCATAGTCCATGTCCGAGCCCTCGTCGCGCGCCGCCTGCATCATCCCCTCCAGCAGCCCGGGCACCTCGGCGATGACCTCGCCGGGAAGCGTGGCCAGCGTCTTCTCCGAGACGAACGCCTGGGTGAAGCCCACGGCCCAGATGATGCCGAACAGGATGGGCACGGCGAAGAAGATCATGATCAGAAGCCCGAAGAAGGTGCGTGCTTGCTTCATGGTTGCGCTCCTTGCTTATTGAACGTAATTGCGGGCAAAAAGTTCCCGGCCGGCGGCGTCCACGGCCGTCATTCCTGGGCGAAGCGGGCCGAGAAGAACCCCACCCAGTGCTTCGGCGAGAACGGCGCGGTGATGCCGAAGCCGGGCTTCTTCAGGGGCAGGACCCCCTCGCTGTAGGTGTCGGCGTAGCGCAGCAGCTCGCCCTTCAGCCCCCGCCCGCCGGCCCGGCGCAGCGCCTTGGCGATGGCCAGCAGGCCGAAGGGGATGTCGTACTTGCCGCACCAGTAGCTGCCGCCGTAGTCCAGGTAGGTGGCTCCCCACAGCTCCCGGGTCAGCTGGCGGATCTTGGCGTCGTCCAGCGTCCCGCCGGCCAGGCTGCCGGCGATGCGCCGGTCCTCGGCGATCCCGCGGGCATGGGCCGCCTCGTCCTCCCCGTAGGGGACGTTGGCGAAATCGCCGCCGTAATGGTTGGCGTCGGCCGACACGAGGAAGACGATGTCCCTGCCCGGCGCCAGGCGGTTCTCCGCGACGTAGCCGGCGAGGATCGCGGCCAGGCGGCCCGAGAGCTCCTCCATCCTTTCGTAGGGCATGGCGGTGACCATGATGGGAGTGATGCGGATCCCGGGGTTGAAGTACTGCAGCCACGGCACCAGGGCCTCGATCGAGTGCTCGAGGGCATGGGCCTTGTTGCTGACGAGGACATCGCCCGCGGGCAGCTCCCTGCGGATCCGCTCGCGCAGCGGCGAAATGGCCACCGTGCCGCCGAGGCCCGTCCACGCCGGGTATTCGTCGAGGATCAGGACCCCTTTCGGGTCGCCGATCTCCTTGCGCACCGTGCCGTGGGTGACGCCGAAGATCACCGCCTCCTTCGCCCGCAGGTTCTTGAACAGGGGGTAATAGACCCGGCCGGCGTAGAGGTAGTCGTCGTGCGGCGAGATGCCGGCGACCACTCCCTCCATGCCCGGCGGCGGCGGCTCGGTCGCGGCCAGCAGGGCCATGAGCCGCTCCATCTGCGGTCGTTGCCAGCAGAAGCCGACGTCGTCCTTCGCCGGCCTGACGTCCTGGGCCCTGGCCGCGAGGGCCAAGGCGGCGAGTGCAAGGAAAATGAGCTTTTTCATGGCCCGATTGTAGCGCCGCCTTCAGCGGAAAGCAACGGCTTTAAAGGTTCCACGTTCCATGTACCACGTTCCAGGTTGAAGGCAAAAGCACAGGGAAGAGCCTGATTCCAGCGTGGCACATGGTACGTGGTACGTGGAACCTCGACGGACTGTCAGGTTTTCAAGGTATGCGGTGCCCGCCACTGGGACGCCGCCCTTCGCAGGGCCGGCGGCGTGGAACCTCTGCCTTAGCTGCTGCGGCTCGTCACTCGTACCTTGTCACTCGTCACTACTTGAGAATGGCTCCTATGGGCGTCTCCTCGGGGAGAAAGGGTACATAGGGGCGGTTGTCGGCGTCGGAAGCGGCCAGGATCATGCCCTGCGAGAGGATGCCGCGCAGCTTGGCCGGCTTGAGGTTCTTGACGATGATGATCTTGCGGTTCACCAGCTCCTCGGGCTTGTAGTGCAGGGCGATGCCGGCCACCAGCGTGCGGGTGCCGTCGCCGGTGTCGACCTGCAGCTTGAGCAGCTTGTCGGCCTTCTCCACCTTCTCGGCGGCCAGCACCCTGGCCACGACCATCTGCACCTTCTTGAAGTCGCCGATCTCGATCAGCCCTTCGCCTGCTGCGGAGGGCGGGGCCGCCGGCGGCTGGGCAGCGGCGTCCCCTTGGGGGGCTGCCGACAACTTGGTTGCGGCGTCCGCTTGGGGGACAACGGGGCCCTGGGGCGGCGAAACGGTCTCGGGGGTCTTGGGTTCCTGCATGGTTGCTCCTTGGCTGGCGGCCGGCGCGGGCTCCGCCTCCGAGAAAAAGGCATTGCGGTCGACGCGCGGGAAGAGCTGCGTCCCCTGGCCGATGGCGAATTCCTCGGGCAGGTCCTTCCAGCCCAGGCCGGCGTCGCCGCTGCGGAAGATCTCCCGCACCTTGGCGGTGGTCGCGGTCAGGATGGGCGACAGCAGCGCGTTCACGCTGAGGATGGCGCGGCAGAGGGTCTTCAGCACGCCGGCCAGGCGCGGCCGGTCGGTCTCCTCCTTGGCCAGGTTCCACGGCTGGGCCTCGACGATGTAGCGGTTCAGGCCGTTCACGTAGTCGAAGACCAGCTCCAGGCCGCGGTTGAACTGGTACTGGTCGAACAGCTCCAGCACCGCCCTCTCCATGTCGCGGTATCCCGCCGCGATCCCCTTTTACCTTTCCGTGTACAGCCCGGCGCCGCTGAACTCGCCGGCGAAATACTTCTCGATCATGCCGGTGGTGCGCGACACCAGGTTGGCCCAGTCGTTGGTCAGGTCGGTGTTGACGCGGCTGATGAAGCCCTCGTGGGAGAAATTGCCGTCGGCGCCGATGGAGGCCTCGCGCATCAGGAAGTAGCGGATGGCATCGGGGCTGAAATGCCGGAGCAGGATGTGGGGGTCGAGGACGTTGCCGCTCGACTTGGACATCTTCTTCTCGTCCTTCAGCCACCAGCCGTGGATCAGCTCCTTCCGGGGCAGGGGCAGGCCGGCGGCCATCAGGAAGGCCGGCCAGTAGACGGCGTGGTACTTGAGGATGTCCTTGGCCATGATGTGCAGGTCGGCGGGCCAGAGCCCGTGGAAGCGCTCGCCCTCGCCCAGGTAGTCAATGGCGGTGATGTAGTTGGACAGGGCGTCGAACCAGACGTAGATGGTCTGCTGGGGGTCGCCGGGGACCGGGATCCCCCACTTGACGGTGGAGCGGGTGACGCTCAGGTCGCGCAGCCCCATCTTGACGAAGGAGACCACTTCGTTCATGCGCGAGCGCGGGGTGACGAACTCGGGGTTCTCCTCGTAGAATTTCAGCAGCCGGTCGCCATAGGCCGACAGGCGGAAAAAATAGCAGGTCTCGCTGACGCGGTTGTCGGTCAGGCGGCCGCAGTCGGGGCAGGCGCGCTTGCCGTCGGCGGTCTCCTCGACGCTGTCGGGGATGAAGTTCTCGCAGGAGATGCAGTAGTGGCCGGCGTACTCGCCGCGATAGATGTCCCCCTGCTCCATGACCCGGGAGAAGATCTTCTGCACGCCCCGGACATGGACCGCGTCGGTGGTGCGGATGAAGGCGTCGTACTCGATGTTCAGCGTCGCCCACAGCTTCTGGAAGTGGGCCACCATCCGGTCGGCCAGCTGCTGGGGCGTGAGCCCCTGCCTGGCCGCGCTGCGCTCGATCTTCTGGCCGTGCTCGTCGGTGCCGGTCAGGAACATGACCCGCAGGCCGCGCAGCTGCTTGTAGCGCTTGATCACGTCGGCCAGGATGGTGGTGTAGGCGTGGCCGATGTGCGGCACGTCGTTGACGTAATAGATGGGCGTGGTCAGGTAAAACTTCTCCATCGGCGCTCTCCTGGGGCGGGCGGCAAGAAGGGGATTATAGCACAAAAGCCGGGCGCCGGGGCCTCAGAAGCTGATCTTCAGCGGCTTGGTGTCTTCCTTCTTGACCTTCTCGGGGGCGGCGTCGGCCTGCGCCGGGGGGGCGGGGGCCTCGACCCGGGCCAGCGGCGGCTCCAGGGAGGCGTCGAGGGCGCTGGCCTTCTGCCAGAGCTCGTTCATCCGCTTCTCCAGGGCCTCCATGGCCGGGATGTTCTCCTTCTCGACCTCGCGCTCGGCCTCGCGCACCAGGGCGGCGATCTCGGCCTTCATCGCCGAGGGCAGGCTGCTGCCGTGGCTCAGCTGGTTGAGCGAGTAGATCTGGTTGATGACCTTGTTCTTCTTGTGGATGGCCTCGCGCTTCTTCAGGTCGACGTCCGACAACTTCTTGGCCTCCTCGCGCAGGCGGTCGACCTCTTCCTTGCTCAGCAGGCCCGACTGCGAGATGAGGACCTCCTTCTTGTTCTTGGTGGAGAGGTCCATGGCCGTGACGTTCATGATGCCGTTGATGTTGATGCTGAAGGCGACCTCGATGCGCGGCACGCCGCGGGGGGCGCGCTTGATGTCCAGCAGCGTGAACTTGCCCAGCAGCTTGTTCTCCTCGGCGATCTCGCGCTCGCCCTGGTAGATCTCGATGTCGACCTCGGTCTGGTTGTCCTCCACGGTGGAGAAGACCAGGCTGCGGCTGGTGGGGATGGTGGTGTTGGCGTTGATGATGCGGGTGAAGGCGCCGCCGAAGGTCTTGACGCCCAGCGACAGCGGCGTGACGTCGAGCAGCAGGATGTCCTTGCTGTCGCCCTTGATGATCGAGCCCTGCATGGCGGCGCCCATGGCGACGATCTCGTCGGGGTTGACCTTGCGGTTGGGCGGGCGCTTGAAGAACTCCTTGACCATCTGCTGCACGAAGGGGATGCGCGTCGAGCCGCCGACCAGCAGGAACTCGTCGACGTCCTCCTTGCGCAGGCTGGCGTTCTGCAGCGCCCGGGCGCAGATCTCCAGGGTCGACTCGATGTCCTTCTTGACCAGGTTCTCGAACTCGCTGCGGCGCAGGTACTTGATGAGGTGCACCGGCCCGTCCTCGGACTCGGCGATGAAGGGCAGGTTGATCTCGCACTCGTCGACCGCCGACAGCTCGATCTTGGCGTTCTCCGCCGCCTCGCGGATGCGCTGCAGCGCCGCCTTGTCGCGCGAGAGGTCGATGCGGTGCTCGTCGGCGAACTCCTTGGTCAGCTTCTGGGTCAGGGCGATGTCGAAGTTGTTGCCGCCCAGGTGGGTGTTGCCGGCGGTGGCCAGCACCTTGATGATGCCGTTCTGCACGTCCAGCACCGAGATGTCGATGGTGCCGCCGCCGAAGTCGTAGACGATGATCTTGGCCTTCTTCTTCAGGTCGATGGAGTAGGCCAGCGAGGCGGCCGTGGGCTCGTTGATGATGCGCTTGACGTTGAGCCCGGCGATGCTGCCGGCGTCCTTGGTGGCCTGGCGCTGCGAGTCGTTGAAATAGGCGGGCACGGTGATGATCACGCTGTCGATGGGGTCGCTGAGGTAACGATCGGCCGCGTCCTTGAGCTTGAGCAGGATCATGGCCGAGATCTCCTCGGGGGAGTAGACCTGGTTGTTGACCTCGATGCGCAGCAGGTCCTCGCCGTGGCGGATGATGTGGAAGGGGAACTCGTGCAGGTAGGGCTCCACCTCGGAGTACTTCTTGCCCATCAGCGTCTTCACCGAGGAGATGGTGTTGAGGGGATTGGTGATCATCTGGCTCTTGGCCGGCTGGCCGACCAGGCGCTCGCCGGTGGAGGTGAAGGCGACGATCGAGGGCAGCAGGCGGTGCCCCTCCGGGGTGAGGATGATCTCCGGGGTGGAGCCCTCCAGGTAGGCGATGGCCGATTTGGTGGTCCCCAGGTCGATTCCCAGTATCTTTCCCATGGCAAAAATTCTGTAGCATAAGGTTTTTCAATTGTCAATCGGGGATTGCGCCGCCGCGGCCGCCGCTTGACTCGCCGCTTTTTTTGCGCTATCATGGCGGGCGATGCCGGGATAGCTCAGCAGGTAGAGCGGTAGACTGAAAATCTGCGCGTCCGTGGTTCGATTCCGCGTCCCGGCACTTTCTTTTCTTACTCCTCTCCCAAATTCGTGCCGAGTTCGAGTTTTCAGGCGTGAGATCCGGCGGGACCGAAGCATCACATTCCAACGGCCAAATGGCCAGAATGAATAAAGGATCCCTGTTTGTGCTGTTCCTAACACTAACACTAACACTAACACTATCACTTTCTTGACTGCCTTCCGGCGATTTGCTACCATTTCCCAATGCGCACCTCGCTGGCTTCCATCGTCTCCCGCTTCCGCCTCCGCCGGGTGGCCGTTTGGGGCGACCTGATCCTCGACCAATACGTCTTCACGTCGGCCGGCCGCGTCTCGCGCGAGGCGCCGGTGCTGGTCACCGAGCTCGAGCGCCACGAGTACCGGCTGGGCGGCGCCGGCAACGTGGTGATGAACCTGCGCACCCTGGGCGCGACGCCGCTGCCGGTGGGCTTCGTGGGCCGGGACGCCTCGGGCGAGGTGCTGCGCGGGCTGCTGCGCGAGCAGGGCATCGCCGCGGACCACCTGGTGGCGGCCGACGGCTACGCCACCCCCCTGAAGAGCCGCATCCTGGCCGGCGGCGACAACACCCGCAAGCAGCAGATCCTGCGCATCGACACCCTGGCCCGCGCCCCGGTCGAGGAGCGGGCGCGGCGGCGCCTGGCGCGGGCGCTGCGCGCCGCCCTGGAGTCGAGCGACGCGCTGGTGGTCTCCGACTACCTGGGCCAGGCCGTGGCCCCGGCGCTCTTCCAGTCGCTGCGCCGCGAGTTCCCCGGCGCGCTGAGCGTCGTGGATTCGCGCCGCCGCCTGCTGGAGTTCCCCGGCGCCGTCGTGGCCACCCCCAACGAGCCCGAGGTCAAGGAGCTGTTCCCGGGAAGGCGCTTCGCCGATGACGACGACTTCCTGGCCGCCGGCGGCGAGCTGCTGGAGCGGCTGGGCGCTCGCGGCGTCATCCTCAAGCGCGGCCATCGCGGCATGCTGGTCTTCGAGCGCGGCCGCCGGCCGGCGGCGCTCGACATCCACGGCACCGCGCAGATCGTCGACGTCACCGGCGCCGGCGACACCGTGCTGGCCGTGGCCGCCCTGGGGCTGGCCGGCGGCGCCCCGCTGCTCGAGGCGGCGCGGCTGGCCAACGTCGCCGGCGGCATCGTGGTCATGCACGAGGGCGCCTACCCGGTGCGCCGCCGCGAGCTCCAGGATGCCCTGCGCTAAGCGCCTGTCCCTGGAGCCCCTGGCCGCGGCCGTCGCCGCCGAAAGGAGCGCCGGCCACACCGTCGTGCTGGCCAACGGCGGCTTCGACCTCATCCACGTCGGCCACGTCCGCTACCTGCAGGGGGCCAAGGCGCTGGGCGACGTGCTGGTGGTGGCGCTGAACTCCGACGCCTCGCTGCGCGGCCTCAAGGGCGCCGGCCGCGCCCTCATCGACGAGGAGGGCCGCGCGCGCATCATCGCCGCCCTGGCCTGCGTCGACTACGTGACCCTCTTCTCCGCGCCCACGGTGACCGGCGTGCTGCGCGCCCTCACCCCCGACGTCCACTGCAAGGGCGCCGACTACACCCCCGACTCCATCCCCGAGCGCGAGGTGGTGCTCGGCTACGGCGGCCGCCTGGCCATCGCCGGCGGCGCCAAGGTGCGCTCGACCTCGCAGGTGATCCGGCGCATCAAGGAACTGTACGGCTAAATTGGAACGCATCGCCATCGTCCGCCTCTCGTCCCTGGGCGACATCGTCCACGCCCTGCCCGCCTTCCAGGCGTTGCGCCGGGCGCGGCCGCAGGCGCGCATCAGCTGGATCGCCGAGCCGGCCGGGGCGGCGCTGCTGGCCAATTTCCCGGGCATCGACGAGATCGTCCCCTTCGCGCTCAAGGGGCGGCGCGGGGCGGCGGCGCGGCTGGCGTACCTGGCCCGCTTCGTGCGCCGCTGGCGCGGGCGCTTCGACCTGGTCATCGATTTCCAGGGGCTGCTCAAGTCGGCCGTGCTCGCCCTGCTGCTGGGCGGCCGGCGCATCGGCTTCGGCCGCGCCAACGCCCGCGAGCCGCTGGCGGCGCTCCTCTACTCGCGCCGCGCCCCGGCCTTCCCCGAGGAGCGGCACGTGATCCGCAAGAACCTGCACCTGCTGTCCCTGCTGGGCATCGCCGCCGCCGAGGTGGAATACCCGCGCCGCGACGGCGGGCAGCCCTCGCCGGGGCTGGCCGCCTGGCTGCGGCAGCAGGGGCTGGGAGACGGCGGCTGGATCGTGCTCAACGTCGGCGGCAACTGGCCCAGCAAGCGGCTGAGCGCCGCCCAGTGGCGGCAGGTGGCCGCCGGCCTGGCCCCGGCGCACGAGCTGCTGCTGCTGTGGGGCAACGACGCCGAGCGCGCGGAGGCCGAGGAGGTCGCCGGCGGCGGCCAGGCCCGCCTGGCGCCCTTCCTCGAGTTCCCCGACCTGATCTGGGTCATTGCCCGCGCCCGGCTGGTCATCTCCGGCGACACGCTGGCCCTGCACCTGGCCGACCTGACGCGCACGCCGGCCGTCGGAGTGTTCGGGCCCAGTTCGCCGGAGCGCAACGGCCCGCTGCTACCGGCCAGCCGCGTCGTCTGCCGCCGCCTGGAGTGCGGCTTCTGCTATCGCCGCCGCTGTGATACAATGGACTGCCTGAAGGGCATCGCCGCCGCGGACATCGTCGCGGCGGCGCGAAGCATCGATGCGCAACGCGACTGAAACGCTCATCAAGTACCGCTCGCTGGTTGGGATCATCGCCCTGGTGGTGGTCCTGGCCCTGGCCGCGCCCGACGTGCGCTCGATCGTCGTCGGCTTCTTCCTGATGATGCTGGGCATGTTCTTCCGCGCCTGGTCGTCGGGATACATCGACAAGGACCGCGAGCTGGCCACCCAGGGCCCCTACGCCCTCACCCGCAACCCGCTCTATTTCGGCAACCTCCTCATCGCCGGCGGCGTCGCCGTGGCCAGCAACCGCTGGCTCACCGCCCTGATCTGCGTCGCCTACTACGTCTTTTTCTTCACCTTTCTCATCGCCGTCGAGCGCCGGCGCATGCGGGCGCGCTTCGGCGCCCGCTACGACGAATGGGCCAAGGGCGCCAACCTCTTTTTCCCGCGCCTCAAGCGCGTCGACACGGCGGGCTTCAACATCGCCCTGTACATGAAGAACCGCGAGTACCGGGTGCTGTTCTACTCGCTGTTCGTCATCGTGGTGCTGGTGATCAAGTTCCTCAAGCGCATCGGCTTCATCGGCGGCTGAGCCGCCGCCCGCCGCGGACCGTTCCGCAATTGATTTTAGCGGGCGATTTTGCTACCATAGGGCCATGAGCAAGTCCCGGGTGTTCTTCCTGGCCGCCGCCCTTCTCGCCGCCGCCGCCGGCTTCCTGCTGCTGCAGCGGCCCGGGGCGATGCCGGCGACGCGGACCGACAGCCCTGGGACCGGCGTGACGGGCTTCCAGGTCATCGGCATCTCGGAAAGGGGCAACCTCTGGCTGGACAGCGAGGAGACGCAGCCGGCCGATATCCGCACGCTGAACTTCGTCTCCGAGACCCGGCTGCACTCGGACGCCCAGACCGCCTGGGAGTTCTTCTTCGAGGGCTTCCTGTTCACGGCCCTGCCGGGCAGCGTCCTGGTCTACACGCCGCAGACCCGCGAGCTGCTGCTGGAGAAGGGCGAATACTACTGGGAGCGCCAGGCGGGCAGCCGCCCCGTCGAGATCTCCCTCCTCCGGGGCGGCAACATCTTCCGGCTCTCCGGCGCCGGCCGCCTGCGCCTGGGCAGCGGCGCGCTCGAGGTCTGGAACTTCGCCGGGGCGCTGGACTTCGACCTGAACGGGACGCTCTTCCACGTCGGGCCGCTGCAGTACCTGGACAGCCGCGGCGGCGGCCGCCCGGCCCCGCTGCCGCTGTTCCCGCCGCCGCCGTTCATCTCGCCCGAGGCCGAGACCCTGGCGCTCAGCGAGCCCAGCGACACCATCGTGCAGTTCAAGTGGAAGAACGTGCAGGGAGCGCGCCAGTACATCCTCAAGCTCTACCCGTCGGCGCTGCGCGACAATCTGCTGCTGAGCAAGGTGGTCAGCGAGAACGCCGTCACCCTGGACATCATGCCCTTCATCGAGTACAGCGCGCTGCACTGGGAGGTGGCCGCCTACGACGCCGCGCGGCGGGTCGAGTCGGCGCCGGCGCGCATGGGCGTGATCACCATCAGCAGCTCGCTGCTGAAGAAGGGGCTGCTGCCCCAGCCGCCGCGCATCGAGGTCGACTCGCTCTCGGTCAGCGGCGAGATGGTGCTCATCAAGGGCAGCGCCGATCCCCACGCCCAGCTGTTCATCGACGGCACCCGCGTCGAGCTCGACGGCGAGGGACGCTTCATCCACACCATCTCCTACAGGAGCATCGGCGTGAAGGAGATCGTCTTCCGCGCCCTGGCCCCCTCCGGGCTGGAGGCGATCCTGAAAAGGCAGGTGACCATCTTTGAGGAATAAAGGCCGGCCGCGGCGGGAATCATCCGAAGGAGCATGACATGGGGCTGTTCGCGAACGTGTACAACTACTTTTCCTCCGACCTGGCGATCGACCTGGGCACGGCCAACACCCTGGTCTACATCAAGGGCAAGGGCATCGTGCTGCGCGAGCCCTCCATGGTCGTGGTGGACGACCGCAGCGGCCGCATCCAGGCCGTGGGCATGGAGGCCAAGAACATGCTGGGCAAGACCCCGGCCAACATCCGCGCCATCCGGCCGATGAAGGACGGCGTCATCGCCGACTTCGAGACCACCGAGAAGATGCTGCAGTACTTCATCAAGAAGACGCGCACCGGCAACCAGTTCCTCAAGCCGCGCATCGTCATCGGCATCCCCTCCGAGATCACCCAGGTGGAGCGGCGGGCCGTGCGCGACGCCGCCCTGCGCGCCCGGGCCAACGAGGTCTTCCTCATCGAGCAGGCCATGGCCGCCGCCATCGGCGCCGACCTGCCCATCACCGAGCCCGGCGGCAACATGATCGTCGACATCGGCGGCGGCACCACCGACGTGGCGGTGATCTCGCTCTCCGGGGTGGTGATCGCCAAGTCGGTGCGCATCGCCAGCAACGAGATGGACGAGGCCATCATCCAGTACATCAAGAAGAAGTACAACCTGCTGATCGGCGAGCGCACGGCCGAGCAGGTCAAGATCCAGATCGGCTCGGCCTATCCCCTGGACGAGCCGCTGGAGATGGAGATCAAGGGCCGCGACCTGACCTACGGCATCCCCAAGACCCTCAACATCAACGACAGCGAGATCCGCGAGGCCCTGGAGACCGTGGTGCAGCCGCTGCTCGAGGTCGTCAAGAACACGCTGGAGAAGACGCCCCCCGAGCTGGCCGCCGACATCGTCGACCGCGGCATCATCCTCTGCGGCGGCGGCGCGCTGCTCAAGAACCTGGACAAGCGCCTGCGCGAGGAGACCTCGCTGCCCATCTTCATCGCCGACGACCCCCTGTCCTCGGTGGTGCTGGGCGCGGGCAAGATCCTGGAAAACCTGCCGCTGCTGGAAAAGATCGGCAATGCCGTTTGATCCCGGCGGGCTCAGCCCGGAGCGGAAGTCGGCCGTCCTGGTCCTGATCCTGTTCGTCGACCTGATCCTGATCTCGTCGCAGATCATGCTGAAGAACCAGCAGTCGCTGCTGCAGGCGGCCGTGGCCAACATGGTCATGCCGCTGCAGATCACCTTCCGCAAGGCCACCGACTTCGTCGGCAGCGAGCTGCAGCGCTACGTCTTCCTGCGCGGCGTCTACCGCCGCCACCAGCAGCTGAAGCAGAAGTACGTCGGCCTGCGCGTCGAGAACGTCGCCCTGCGCCGGCAGCTGCGCGACCTGCGCACGCTGGCCGGCGTGCGCGGCAAGTTCCCGCGCTTCCTGCTGGCCGCGGTGATCTCCGTCGACATCAACTTCCCCTACGCCGAGCTGACCATCGACAAGGGGACGAACGCCGGGCTGGTGGAGAACGACGTGGTGCTGAACACCGACGCCGACCTGGTCGGCCGCATCGCCAAGCCGCTGACGCCGTTCTCGGCGCAGGTGCGCCTGCTCACCAGCCCGGTGGGCGGCACCGGTGCCGCCATCGAGTCCAACATGCTGGAGGGTCTGCTCAAGGGGCGCAACGGCCCGGAGTGCCGCTTCGAGTACCTGCTGGCCAACAAGCCGGTGCGGGTGGGCGACCGCGTGATCACCTCGGGGACCGACCTGATCTATCCCAGCTTCCTGCCCGTCGGCCGGGTGACCGCCATCGGCCAGGACTACCTGACCCAGCGGATCACCGTGCGCCCGTACTTCGTGGACAAGCCGATCAACCGGCTGGTGGTCCTGGTCCATGAATAGCCGCTTCCGCGCCGTGCTCTTCGCCCTGCTGGCCGTGGGCCAGGTCGCCGTCTGCCGCTATTATTACCAGTGGCGCTTCTCCGTCGACCTGCTGTACCTGATCGTCTTCTTCATCGCCATCCGCTCCCGCTACCTGCCGTCCGTCCTCAGCGCCGCCCTCATCGGCTTCGCCGGCGACGTGGTCTCCGGCGGGGTGATGGGCGTCTTCTCCTTCGCGCGCACCCTGGCCGCCTTCCTGCTGAACTCGCTGGCGCGCTACCTGGACCTGAAGAAGAACATCTTCGTCTTCCTGCTCATCCAGGTCTCGCTGTTCCTCTCGAACCTGGTGGCCTTCCTGTTCCTGGTGCTCATCTTCCGCTACCGCATCACGGCCTCCCTGCTGGTGTTCCAGCCCCTGGCCACCGCCCTGGCCGGGACGCTCATCGTCGGCTCCCGGAAGGTGAAGGCGCTGCTGGATGTATCTTAGCAAGCGCAAGCTCACCCCCGAGGCCGTCAAGCGCGCCGCGGTCGTCGCCACCGTGCTGCTGGTCGTGCTGTTCACCGTCATCTTCGTGGCCTTCTGGAGCATCCAGGTGGTGCGCCACCAGACCTACTGGGACCTGGCCATCCGCAACATCACGCGGCGGATCGACCTGCCGGCGCCGCGCGGCCTGATCGTCGACCGCTCGGGCGTGGTGATGGCCGAGAACAAGATCAACTTCACCCTGTACCTGGTGCGCGAGAACGTGACCGACATGGAGAAGACGCTGCGGCGGGCGAGCTTCTTCTCCGGCAAGAGCGCCGCCGCGGTGCGCGAGACCGTCGCCCGCTACGAGAAATTCGCCTCGTTCTACCGCATCCCCATCCAGAGCAACGTGCCCCAGGGGACGGTCATCTTCATCCAGAGCCGCCAGGACGAGTTCCCGGAGTTCGAGATCGACATGGAGCCCAGCCGCACCTTCCCGCTCGCCGAAAGCGCCGCCCACGTCCTGGGCTACGTGTCGGAGATCGGCGAGGCCGAGCTGGCCGCCCTGCCCCCCGGCTCCGCGTACGCCCTGGGCGACCGCGTCGGCCGCAGCGGCATCGAGAGCCAGTACGAGGCCTTCCTGCGCGGGGTCAAGGGCCAGCAGACCGTGATCACCAACAGCGTCGAGAAGGTGCAGCAGGTCAGCGGCGTGGCCGACCCGGTCATCGGCGACACCGTCGTCCTGACGCTGGACATGAAGCTGCAGCGGTACATCGAGGACCTGCTGGGCGAGGAGGGCGGCGTGGTCGGGGTCATGGACCTGGCCAGCGGCGGCCTGCTGGCCCTGGTCGTCAAGCCCTCCTTCGATCCCGAGGTCTTCTCAAGCGAGCTGTCGCGCGACGAATGGCTGGCCATCAGCAATGACCCGCGCAAGCCGCTGCAGAACAAGTTCCTGCAGGGCATCTACTCGCCCGGCTCGGTGTTCAAGATCGTCATGGCGCTGACCGGCCTGCAGGAGGGGCAGCTCGCCCCGGAGGCGACCGTCTTCTGCTCCGGCAGCCAGGTCTTCTACGACCGCGTCTTCCACTGCTGGAACCCGGGCGGCCACGGCACGATGAACCTCTACTCGGCGCTGCAGAACTCGTGCAATATCTATTTCTACAACCTGGGGCGGCGGCTGGACATCGACACCATCGCCCGCACCGCCCGGCTGCTCGGGCTGGGCGAGGCCAGCGGCATCGACCTGCCCAGCGAGAAGACGGGGCTAGTGCCCGACAGCGCCTGGAAGCTGCGGGCGCTGGGCCAGCGCTGGTTCCCGGGCGAGACCATCTCCGTCGCCATCGGCCACGGCCAGCTGAACGTGACCCCGGCGCAGATGCTGAAGCTGATCGCCACCGTCGCCCTGCGCGGGCGCATGCCCCAGCCGCACCTGCTGCAGCGCATCGAGCAGCGGGGGCGGACGGTGCGCGAATTCACGCCGCGCTTCACCCGCGTGCCCATCGCCGAGGAGAACTTCGAGCGCGTGATCGAGGGGCTGTTCCGCGTGGTCAACGAGGGCGGCACCGGCCGGGCGGCGCGCGTCGACGGCCTGGACATCTGCGGCAAGACGGGGACGTCGCAGATCATCACCAAGGAGAACCCGCAGTACCAGCGGCTCACCCGCGAGAAGCGCTTCATGCCCCACTCCTGGTTCGTCTCCTTCGCCCCCCGCGAGAACCCGCGCCTGGCCGTGGTGGTGCTGGTGGAGAACGGCGGCGACGCCGGGTCCATCGCCGCGCCGCTGGCCGGGCAGGTCTACCGGAGATACTTCCGCGATGAAGAAGGACTACGTTAAATTCTTCGACAAGGGCGCCTTCGCCATGCTGCTGCTGCTGGCCCTGGCCGGCATCCTGCTCGTCTACAGCGCCGGCCACTCCACGCACGAGACGCACTACCTGAAGCAGATGGCCTGGCTGGGCGTGTCGCTGCTGGCCTTCCTCGCCGTCTTCTCGCTGAAGAGCGAGTTCGTCTTCCGCAACGCCCTCGCCGCCTACCTGGTTCTGCTGGCGGTGCTGGCCCTGCAGATCGTCATGGGAGTGACCGTGGCCCGCACGCGGAGCTGGTTCCGCCTGGGCGGCATCGGCCTGCAGTTCTCGGAGTTCGTCAAGGTGCCCCTGGCCGTCTGCCTGGCCAAGGTCCTGGCCCAGGCCGAGAGCCTCGACGCCCGGGCGTTCCTGAGGACCCTGGCCCTGATCTTCGTCCCGGTGGCGCTGATCGTCCTGCAGCCTGACATGGGCGTGTCGTTCATCCTCTGCGGCTTCGTGCCGCTGGTGCTGCTGCTGAAGAAGGTCCGCCCGGCGCTGCTGGTGGCGCTGGCGCTGCTGCTGGCCGGCGGCGCCTTCGTCTCCTGGCACGGCCTGCTCCGGCCCTACCAGAAGGAGCGCATCGTCTCCTTCCTCGACCCGGTGCGCTACAAGGACTCCAGCGGCTACCACATCATCCAGTCGCGCATCGCCATCGGCTCGGGCGGGCTGGCCGGCAAGGGCTACCTGCAGGGCTCGCAGTCGCGCTATCAGTTCCTGCCGGCGCGGCACACCGACTTCATCATCTCGGTCATCGGCGAGGAGTTCGGCTTCCTGGGCGTCTCCCTGCTCTTCTTCCTCTTCTTCGTGCTCTTCTACCGCCACCTGCGCTTCAACTTCCAGAACGACGAGGAGTTCTACTTCGTCTACCTGTTCAACGGGCTGATCCTCTTCCAGTTCCTGGTCAACGTGTCGATGGCCATCGGCCTCTTCCCGGTGCTGGGCATCACCCTGCCCTTCGTGTCCTACGGCGGCTCCTCACTGCTGTCGCTCTTCATCGGCGAGGCCGTCATCTTCCGCATCAAGATCAACGAGTACCTGACATGACCGCCGCCGAGCTCATCCTGCGCCTGAAGAACCCCCAGGCCTACGTGGGCGGCGAGATCAACTCCTGCCGCCGCGAGTTCCGCCGCGAGGACGTCAACGTCTGCCTGCTGTTCCCCGACACCTACGCCATCGGCATGAGCCACGCCGGCATCAAGATCCTCTACCACCTGCTCAACGCCATGCCCGGCGTCCACGCCCAGCGGGCCTTCCTGCCCGAGCCGGAGAACGTGCCGCTGTTCCGCGAGCACGGCGTGCGCCTGTTCTCGCTGGAGACGCGCACCCCCCTGGCCGACTTCGACCTGCTGGGCGTCTCGCTGCTGAGCGAGCTGAGCTTCACCAACGTGCTGCTGGCCCTGGACCTGGCCGGGCTGAAGCTGAACGCCGCCGAGCGCGGCGCCGGCGACCCGCTCGTCGGCGCCGGCGGCATCGCCGTCGCCAACCCCGAGCCGCTGCGCGCCTTCATCGACTTCTTCGCCTTCGGCGACGGCGAGGCGCTCTTCCCCGACCTGGTCGCCGTGCTGCGGCAGGCGCGCCGCCTGGGGTCCGGCCGCGCGGCCGTCCTGGGCGAGCTCGACCGCGTCCCCGGGGTCTACGCCCCCGCCTTGCACCCCCTGCGCCGGCAGGGGCCGTTCCTGGTCCCCGACCTGGGCGGCCGGAAGGTGCGCAAGCGCGTCTGCCCCGACCTAGGCCGCATCCCCCCCGAGGCGGAGGAGATCGTCCCCATCTGCGACGTGGTCTTCAACCGCCTGAACGTGGAGATCGCCCGCGGCTGCCCGCAGGCCTGCCGCTTCTGCCAGGCCAAGTCCTACTACGCCCCCTTCCGCGTCCGCGAGGCCGGTTCCGTGCTGGACTTCATCGGCCGGGCGCTGCGCGGCACCGGCTACGAGATGTTCTCCCTGGCCTCGCTGAGCTCCGGCGATTACCCCGACCTGCCGGAGCTGCTGAGGCGCATCCCCGGCGCCGTCCAGCCCGACATCTCCTTTTCCGTCCCCTCGCTGCGGCCGGCGACCCTGAGCGCCGAGCTGCTCTCCACCCTGGCCCTGTTCCGCAAGACGGGCATCACCATCGTCCCCGAGGCGGGCAGCGAGCGGCTGCGCCGCGCCATCAACAAGGACGTCAGCGACGAGGAGATCTTCCGCGCCCTGGACCTGGCCTGGGCGCACGGCTGGCAGAAGCTGAAGATGTACTTCATGATCGGCCTGCCGGGCGAGACCGCCGCCGACGTCGAGGCCATCGTCCTGCTGCTGGAGCGCATCCTGGCCGTCGCCCGCCAGCGGCGCGCCCGCGTCGCCATCCACGCCTCCTTCTCCTCGTTCGTCCCCAAGGCGCACACGCCGCTGCAATGGGCGGGGCGGGCGCCGGTCGCCGAGCTGGAGGAGAAGATCGCCTTCCTGCGCGGCCGACTGCGGCGGCACAAGTCCCTCGACCTGGACTTCCACTCGCCGGGGCGGAGCATGATCGAGACCATCCTGGCGCGCGGCGATGCCCGCGTCGGCGACCTGCTGCTGGCGATGCACCGCCGCGGGGAGGCCTTCAGCGCCTGGGACTCCCATTTCCACCTCGCCGCCTGGCAGGAGGAGCTGCCGCGGCTGGGCGGCGCCGACTTCCTGTCCGAGCTGCCCCTGGAGGCGGAGCTGCCCTGGGACTTCGTGGAGCTGAGCTACCGCAAGGAATACCTGGCCGAGGAATACCGCCGCAGCCGCCGGGACGAGCCCAGCCCCGCCTGCGGTGGGCGGGACTGCGCCGCCTGCGGCGGCTGCGCCTTCGGCACCCCGCCGGCGCCCCGCGCCGCCTGGGCGGGCGAGGCGGGGCCGGCGGCGGCGCCGCCCGTCGCCTACCGCCGCCTGCGCCTGCACTACGCCAAGCGCGGCGACCTGCGCTTCCTGTCGCACCTGGCGATGATGCAGATGCTGGAGCGCCTGCTGCGCCGCTCGGGGCTGCTCTTCCGCTTCAGCCAGGGGTTCCACCCGCGCATCCGCATGGCCGCCCTGCCGCCGCTGCCGGTGGGGGCCGAGGGCGAGGACGAGGTGATCGAGGTCGCCGTGGCCGCGCCGGCGGGCGGCGGCGGCCCTGCCGACGAGGCCGGGGTGCTGGCCGCCCTGAACCGCTCCCAGGCCGACCTTCCCTTCACCCGCGCCGAGTTCGTCCGCGGCGAGTCCTCGTTCCACACGCGGCTGCGCTTCGTCGATCTCCGCTTCACCTGGCCGGCCGGCCCCGGCGCCAGGCCGGCTGCGGAGGACATTCTCGCGCTGCTGGCCCAGGGAGACGCCGCCTCGTTCTCCGCCGCGGGGGTGGAGCTGAGGATGGATTTCGCCCATCAGGGCCAGGAGCGCTTCGCCCGCGTCTACCGGCTGCTGGACCCGGAGCGGAAATGGACCTCGTGCCTGAGCCGCCGGGGGGTGGTGTTCCATGACGAGGATTGACGTCGTTTCGCGCGCCAACCCGCGCCTGAAGCGGCTGCTGGCCGAGCGCGAGAACCGGTTCTTCTTCGCCGGCGACAAGCTGGTGCGCGACTGCCTCGCCCGCCCCCTGCGGGTGGAGACGCTGCTGGTGCGCTCCGATCTCGAGGGGGCGCTGCCGGCGCCGCGGGCCGACGTGCGGGAGGAGTGGCGGGTGAGCCCGGAGGTCATGGCCAAGGCCGCCGGCATGCAGAGCCCGCCGACGCTGCTCGCCGTCCTGGACATCCCCGAGACGCGGATCGATTTCTCCCGCTGCCGGCTGACGGTCGCGCTCGTCGGCGTCCAGGACCCCGGCAACCTGGGCACGGCCTTCCGCTGCGCCTCGGCGTTCGCGGTGCCGGCGCTGGCCCTGGCCGGCGACGGGGCGCGCCCCAACCACGACAAGGTCGTGCGCGCCGCCCAGACCGCCCTGCTCGACGTTCCCTTCCAGGTCTTCGGCGATCCCGGCCGCCTGGTCGCCGCCGCCCTGGCGGCCGGCGCCCGCGTCTACGCCACCGGCTCGCGCCCCGGGGGAGGAACGCTGGCGTTGGAGCGCATGGAGTTCCCCTGCCTGCTGCTCCTCGGCGGCGAGGGACAGGGGCTCGATGCGCGGCTGCTGGAGCGCTTCCCGCGCGTGCGCATCGACCAGGAGGAGCGCATCGACTCGCTCAACGTCGGGATCAGCGCCTGTATCCTGATGCACGAGCTGCGGCGGCTGCAGCGGCCGTGAGCCGGCTCCTGCTCCACGTCTGCTGCGGCCCCTGCGCCCCGCACGTGCTGGATCTCCTGCGCGCCGGCCACGAGGTGACCGGCTTCTTCTACAACCCCAACATCCAGCCGCGGCGGGAGTACGAGTTCCGCCGGCTGGAGGTGGAGCGCCTGGCCGCGCGCCTCGGCTGGAGCGTGGTCATCCCGCCCTACGACATGGAGGCCTGGTTCGCCGCCGTGCGCGGGCTGGAGCGCGAGCCCGAGCGCGGGCGGCGCTGCTCCGTCTGCTTCCGCCTGCGGCTGGAGCGGGCGTTCCGCCATGCCCGCGACCACGGCTTCGCCGCGGTCGCCTCCACGCTGTCGATCAGCCCCTACAAGTCGACCGCCCAGATCAACGAGCAGGGGCTGGCGCTGGCCCGGGAGCACGGGATCGCCTTCCTGGCGGAGAACTTCAAGGGACGGGACGGCTTCACCGCCGCACGCCGGCGCGCCGCCGAGCTGGGGATCCGCCACCAGGACTACTGCGGCTGCGTCTTTTCCAAGGCGGAGATGCTGCTGCGCCGGCGGCGCTGACCTGGGCGGGCCGGGCCCCGGCTCACCGCCCGCCAGCGGCGGCCTTTTCCCCGTCCTGCCGCGACAGGAAATGCATGTACTTGTCGTAGACGAGCTTCAGGTAGCAGAGGAACCCGAAGCCCAGGGCGAAGCAGTGATAGCCGACGGTCTTCAGCTCCAGCGTGACGGCTTCCTTCAGCCCCGGCCGCAGCAGGCCGATGTTCATGAAATAGACGCCCATGAGGAAGGTGAACGCGGCCACGGACAGGAGCAGGACCGAGGTGATCCTCATGCCGCGCGGGTCGGCGAACTCCCGGCACTCCCGCCGCGAAAGCCTCTGGATGTCGCTGAAGCCCAGGAATCCCAGGTACAGGCCCATGAGGAAAACGGCCAGGCCGGTGTTGGCCAGGGCATAGCGGGCGGGGTGGCGGAACGCCTGGACCATCAGGTAGATCGACCAGGCGAAGAAGACCCAGCGGACGTGGCTCAAGGCGTGGAAGAACCTGATCGTTTTCATCGTGCCTCCGGTTGAAGGGCCATTCTACACCCGGCGCCGCTGCGGGACAAGCGCCCGCGGCGCCGGCCGGCCAGGCCGCGGAAACGGCGCTGGGCGCCGGGTTTCCGGCCCGCGGCGGTTTGCAATCAGGGGGGCTCTGTGGTACAGTTAGCGCCGATGAACAAGAATGTGGTGCTGGCCGGCAAGGCGGCCGCGATCGCCGCCGGCTACATGCTGGTGCTGGTCGCGTCCGTCTTCCTCACCGTCACCCTGCTGGTCAAGGGCGGCGAGGTCAGCGCCCCCGACCTGACCGGCTTGCCCCTGCAGCAGGCCTACGCCGTCGCCGCCCGCAAGGGCGTCTACCTCAAGAAGGTGGTCGGCGACTTCGGCGGCGCCTACCCGGCCAACAGCGTGGTCAGCCAGTTCCCGGCCCCGGGCACCAGCGTCAAGGAGAAGGCGGTCATCAAGGTCTTCGTCGCCTCGGAGGTGGGGCAGGCGGTCGTGCCCCAGCTGGTGCAGCTGAGCCAGAAGGACAGCGAGCTGCTGCTCAAGAAGAGCGGCCTGAAGAAGGGGCATACCGCCTTCGTCGCCGTCGCCGACGTCACGCCCGACACCGTCATCAGCCAGTCGCTTCCCGCCGGCAGCCGCGTGGCCGCGGGAGCGGCCATCGACCTGCTCCTCTCCAAGGGCAGCGAGGGCGTCTCCTACGTCATGCCCGACCTGATCGGCAAGGAGGCGGCCAAGGTGCTGGTGTTCTTCGAGAGCCGTGGCCTGAAGATCTCCCGGATCGAGGAAGTGCCGTACTTCGGGCTGAAGCCCGGGATCATCCTCAAGCAGTTCCCGTCGCCGGGCTTCGAGATCGGCGCCCGCAACCTGATCGGCATCCAGGTCAGCAAATGAACCCGATCTTCCCGTCCATCCTCTCCACCCGCTTCTTCGACCTCGAGGCCAAGCTGGCCGCCTTCGCCGCCGGCGGCATCGACTTCATCCACCTGGACGTCATGGATGGCCACTTCGTCGACCAGATCTCCTTCGGCCCTTCCCTGGCGCGCGCCGTCAAGGAGCGCTTCCCCTTCGCCATCGACGCCCACCTG
>DAHVOV010000235.1 GCA_027318645.1 Candidatus Aminicenantota bacterium | reverse complement strand
ATGAAGTTGAAGCTGCCCCATCCTCCCAGGACGAAATAGCGCGGCTTGTCCAGGAGCGTCACCGGCGGCGCCATGATGGGGTTGGGCCGCTCGCGCCGCGCCAGGCCCAGCGGGTAGTCCTTCGGCGACAGCAGCACCGGCATGCCGAGGCGCAGCTCCTGCCACTCCGGCCGGATGGCCTCGGTGTTGTGGATGTCGGCGAGCGTCAGGTTCTCCAGCCAGTGGTAGCTGTAGAAGCCGCCGCGGTCCTGGCCGATCTGCGCCTGCCATGCCCATACCCGCTCGGGCGGCGCGTCGATGTCGACGGCGCGGGTGGTCTGGTAGGTGTAGGCGGGACGCTCCTCGTCGCCCGGGAAGACGGCGGCGCGCTCCTGCGGGGTCGAGCCCCAGTTCAGCAGCCAGGAGCGGCCCCAGGCGAAGTACGCGGCGATGACGGCGGCGAAGGCCAGCAGGAGGAAGGCGGAAAGGACCCACTTGTTCGGTTTCTTCATGACATGACTATAGCACGAATTTCATCATGTGTGATGTGCTATGCGTGACAGGCAACCTCGATGCAACTCGGCGCAAGGTGCGGGGCATAAGGCGTAGGGGGAAAAACCTCATTCGAAACTGCAAGAGCTCGGTCAATGCTGTTCCTAACACAAACACTAACACTAACACTGAGGGTTAGTTGTTTTAAATCAATGTTTTCCCCAGGGCGGCCAGAAGGGAAAACACGGCGCTCCACAGCACCGATCCGGCGCACAGCCAGGGCAGGAGGCGCCGCGGCGGCGCGCCCAGCGCCAGCCCCAGGGCGGCGCCCAGGGGCGAGCCGACCAGCAGCGGCGCCAGCAGCCCCCAGCCGATGACGCCGTAGCGCAGCCAGACGCGGTACAGGAGGCCGCGCCGCTTCTCCAGCTTCTCGCGCTCCTTTTTCCTTTCCAGCCAGGCCTTCACCCGCTCCCCCAGCAGGACGACGACCACGCCGCCGCTGACCGCCCCGGCGGCGGCGACAGCGAAGACCGGCAGCGGGTCGAAGCCCATGGCCGCGCCGGCCGGGGCGGCGGCCCACAGCTCGGCGACGCCCAACGCGAAGAGGGTCAGCAGCTTCCAGGCCATGGCATCCCGTGCTCCATGCCCGCCATTCTATCCCGGCCAACGGCTGCTGTAAATCCGTGCTTGCTGGCTCGGTTGCTTTTTCCCCGCGTTTCGGGTATTTTTCCCTTTCGCCGCCGCATTCCCCCTGTTCATGACCGGGCGCGGCGGTCCCGGGAGGGTTCATGCACCGTTCATCCGCCGTCTTCGCGCTCGTCATGCTGGCGATCATCGCCGTGGTATCGCCGCTGGCCGCCCAGTCCGGCGCGGACCCGGCCGAGCCCAAGCTGAAGCTGTATTTCTGGGAGAGGGTCCGCCAGGAGAGCTGGGACAACACGATGAGCCTGGACGAACTGGCGGCCGATTCCAGCGCCTACCTGCGCCTGCGCACCGGGCTGGGCGCCTACTGGCATCCGGGCAAGGCCTGGGAGATCCACCTGCGCCTGAGCAACGAGAACCGCCTGTACCTGGCGCCCAAGCTCGACCCGCGGCTGAAGAAGGACTACGACGTCCACGAGGTTTTCGTCGACCAGCTGAGCGTGCGCTGGCGCAGCGCCGGCCGCCGCCCGCTGGCCGTCACCCTGGGCCGGCAGGACATGATGTTCGGCGAGGGGTTCCTGATCATGGACGGCGGGCCGCTCGACGGCTCGCGCTCGGCCTACTTCAACGGCCTGCGCCTCGACTGGGCCCCGCAAAAGGCCAGCAACCTGACGTTCTTCTTCGTGCGCCAGGGCAGGAGCGATCGGCTGCTGCCGCTGGTCAACGACCAGCATCAGGCCATGGCCGAGCAACAAGAGCAGGGCGTCGGCCTGTATTTCAGGGCCAAGGCGAAGCGCACGGCGCTGGAGGCCTACCTGTTCCGCAAGGACGCCTTCGCCTTCGCCGCCCTGCCCCGCGGCAGCGTGAACGTGGCCGGCGGCCGCGTCGTCCACCCGTTCTCGGAGGCGCTCTCGCTCACCGCCGAGGCGGCCCTGCAGCTGGGGAAGCTGGGCGCTGAGAGCCGCCGCGGCCTGGGCGGCTATGTCCACCTCGACGGCAGCCCCGGCGGGCGCTTCCCCGTGCCGGCGCTGGTCACGCTGGGAGGCGTCTGGCTCAGCGGCGACGACCCCGCCACGCCGCGCTGCGAGGCCTGGGACCCGGCCTTCGGCCGCTGGCCCAAGTGGAGCGACTCGCTCATCTACCTGCAGGCCAGGGAGACGCGCATCGCCGACTGGACCAACTTCGCCTCGCTGTTCGCCGTGCTGCTGTTCGAGCCGGCCGACCGGATCAAGCTGAGCCTGGGCTGGCACTTCCTGTCGGCGCCCGAGCGGACGGCCGCCACGGCGCTGCTCAGCGGCGCCGGCCGCGACCGCGGGGGCCTGCTCATCGCCAAGGCGTCGTACGAGGTCTCCAAGCACCTCACCGGCCGCCTGATCTGGGAGCGGTTCGATCCCGGGAGCTTCTACCGCGCCGGCGCCGCCCCCTACAACTGGGTGCAGTTCGAGATGTTCTTCCGCTTCTGAGCGAGGAGTGAGACCATGAACGCCCTTTCCGTCCTGCTGGCCCTGCTGCCCGTGATCCTGGTCTTCCTGCTGCTGGTGCTGGCCAAGAAGGCGGCCGACGTCGCCGGCGCCTGGGGCTGGCTGGCCGCCGCGGCCATCGCCTGGCTCTGGTTCCGCACGCCGCTGGGCGTCGTCCTGCTCGCCAGCCTGAGCGGCGCCGTCGCCTCCTTCCCCATCTCGCTGATGGTGGCCACCTCCATCTTCCAGGTGACGGTGATGCTCGAGAGCGGCGCCATCGCCCGCGTGGCCGTGCTGATGAAGACCGTCTCGCCGCAGGACAAGGTGGTGCAGGTGCTGCTGATCAACGTCGGCTTCGGCACCCTGATCGCCGCCATGGGCGCGACGCCGGTCTCGATCCTGCCGCCGATCATGCTGGCCCTGGGCTACACCACCTTCGTCTCCATCGCCCTGCCGGCGCTGGGCTACGACGCCCTGTGCACCTACGCGCTGCTGGGCGTGCCGGTGCTGGTGTTCTCCGCCTTCGTCGGCCGGCCGGTCACGGACGTCGCCCACGTCTTCGCCCGCTACATGCCCTTCGTCAGCACCTGCATCGCCTTCGGCATGCTGTGGATCGTCGGCGGCTGGAAGCTGATCCGCAAGGGGATCGTCCCCACGCTGCTGGCGGGGGTGAGCGCCGGCCTGGTGGCCATCGCCATGGCCGCCATCGGCCAGATCCCGCTGACCGGCATCGCCGCCGGGCTGGCGGTGATCGCCGTCATGCTGGCCTATCTCAAGCTGCGCGGCCGCCGGCTGATCGACCGCTCGGTGCTGGGGGAAGCCGACTTCGCCGCCGAGAAGCGCATCGGCCTGGCGGCGGCCACCTCGCCCTGGATCATCCTGGTCGCCGCCTCGCTGCTGATCAACCTGAAGGCGCTCCCCTTCGAGCGCCTCTTCACCGCGACCTGGGCCATGCCGCTGGCCGTCATCCCCGGCGCCCCGGAGAAGCTGCGCCTGTTCTCGCAGGCCTACTTCTGGGTGCTGGTCTCCACCCTGCTGGCGCTGCCCTTCCTGCGCCTGCGCCGCGGGCAGTTCGCCGCCTCGCTGCGCAAGTGGGCGAGGCGCGCGCCGCGGCCGGTGTTCGCCGCCGCCGTCTTCTTCGCCCTGGCCTACGTGCTGAACCACTCGGGCAAGGGCGCCGACTGGCTGCTGCTCGACCCCGCGCGCAACATGGTGGCCGTGGTGGCCGGCGCCGCCGCCTCGGCGTTCGGGAAGTTCTACCCGCTGGTGGCACCGTTCATCGGCCTGCTGGGCGGCTTCGTCAGCGGCTCCGAGGCGTCGGCCATCGCCATGCTGACCAAGCTGCACCTGGCCACGGCCGAGAAGATCGGCGCCTGGGGCATCCTCATCGCGGCCTCGTCGGGGATCGGCGGCGGGCTGGCCAGCGTCATCTCGCCGGCCAAGCTGCAGAACGCGGCGGCCAGCATCGACCGCATCGGCGAGGAGGTCAAGGTCATCCCCGTGACCTTCGTCATCTCGCTGCTGATCACGCTGGTGACGGC
>DAHVOV010000231.1 GCA_027318645.1 Candidatus Aminicenantota bacterium | reverse complement strand
CGAAGGCCGACCTGCTCGGCTCCTGGACGGTCTGGCGGCTCCAGGAGAAGGGCTACTTCACGCGCGAGCACCTGGACCGCCAGGCGGTGACGTTCCTGGCCGGGCTGTTCCGCTCGGTGCGCTTCGGCATCGCCGAGGCGCACGGCCAGGCGAACGCCGAGGCGGTCGAACTGATCCTGAAGGCCGTCGCCGTCGCCGGCTACCGCCCGGGAGACGACATCGCCATCGCCCTGGACCCGGCGGCCAGCAGCTTCTACGAGGACGGCTTCTATCACCTGCGCACCGAGAAGCGGAAGATCGATTCGGCGCAGATGGTGGCGCTGTGGAGCGATTGGGCGGGGAAATACCCCATCATTTCCCTCGAGGACGGGCTGGCCGAGGACGACTGGGAGGGCTGGAAGCTCCTGAACCGCGAGATCGGCGGCCGGGTGGAGCTGGTCGGCGACGACCTGTTCGTGACCAATGTCCGGCGCATCCAGAGGGGGATCAGCGAGAACGCGGCCAACGCGGTGCTGATCAAGCTGAACCAGATCGGCACCCTGACCGAGACGCGGGCGGCCATCGAGATGGCGCGCCGGGCCGGCTGGGGCGCGATGGTGTCCCACCGCAGCGGCGAGACGGTCGATAGCTTCATCGCCGACCTCACCGTGGACATGGCCACCGGCCACCTCAAGACCGGCGCCCCCTGCCGCGGCGAGCGGGTGGAGAAGTACAACCAGCTGCTGCGCATCGAGGAGGAACTCGGCGCCAGGGCGGTCTATGCCGGGCGCAAGGCGTTCGTCCGCTAGGCCCGGCCGGATATTCCAAAGGAAAAAGGAAAAAGTAAAAAGGAAAAAGTGAAGCGGGCACTGGCCAGAGCGACTGGATGATGGGGCGTTTTTCTTACTTTTACCTTTTACCTTTTACCTTTTTCCTTATTAGTATCTGCCGATGAATACGCCGGACAATCCAGTCGCTCGCAACCTGTGGAAGATCGTGGCCCTCAAGTTCCTGGGCGATTTCCTGCCCATCGCGCCGGTCCTGATCCTCTACTACACGGCCAACGGCCTGAACTCCACGCAGATCTTCTTCATCCAGGCCGTCTTCCATCTGGCGGTGCTTCTGCTCGAGGTGCCCTCCGGCTATTTGGCCGACGTGATCGGCCGCAAGCACACCCTGGTCTTCGGCGCGGTCTTCTTCCCGCTGGGCCTCGCCCTCTACACCGCCGGGCGCGGCTTCGCCGCCTTCATCGCCGCCGAGGCGCTGCTGGCCGTCAGCGTCAGCATGCGCTCGGGCTGCGACTCCGCCCTGCTGTTCGACTCGCTGCGCCAGCTGAAGCGCGAGGACGAGTACAAGCGCTTCGAGGGCCGCTGCGCCCTGTTCGCCCGCACCGGCACGGCGGTCTCGTCCGTGGCGGGCGGCCTGCTGGCCTCGGTCTTCCTGCGCCTGCCCTTCCTGGTCAACACGGCCGTTGCCCTGCTCATGCCGGCGCTGTCCCTGGGCCTGAGCGAGCCCGAGCGCGAGAAGCGGCCCGGAAAGGAGCCGCTGCGCGACATCCTGCGCATCTGCCGCGAATGCCTGCGGCGGGCGTCCATCCGGCCTGTGATCCTCTCCTGCGGGCTGCTCATGGCCAGCAACCTGACCGCCCTCTGGGCCTACTTCCTCCTCTACCAGGAGCTCGGCATCGGCGTCGGCTGGTTCGGCGTCCTCTTCGCCGTCTTTCAGCTGGCCGGCGCCCTGGGCGGCGCGGTCGCCCACCCGTTCAGCGAGCGGTTCGGCCACCGGCCGCCGCTGTTCCTGGCCCTGCTCAGCCCGGTGTTCTATGTCCTGATCGGTCTGTTCCCCAGCGCCTGGCTGCTGCCGCTGGTGATGGCCAACGCCTTCCTGTGGAACCTGGCCTACCCGGTCCTGCTGGAGCGTCTGAACCGCCAGGTGGGATCTGACGTGCGCGCCACCGTCCTCTCCCTGGCCGGCATGGCGGGCAGCGTGACCTTCATCGTGGTCGCGCCCCTCTTTGGACGCCTGGTCGACGCCGTCTCCCTTTCCGCCGCCTTTGTCGTGCTGGGGGCGTTCTTCCTGCTGGCCGGCGCCTGGCTGCTGGCGGCCATGCTCAGGCACTGGCAGAAAGCAGAGAACTCCCAGGGGATGAGCTAGGATTGCGCCAGTGATAGTGTTAGTGATAGTGATAGTGTTAGCAAAGGCACTGGCATGATCATCGGATGGATTTGTTCGCTGACCATGTTCGCTCACTTGGAGGATAGCGATGGGGCTGAACTATTCGATCGCTGAAGAGGTGTTCGCGGCGTTCCCCGGCTACCGCCGGGGCGTGGTGGTCGCCCGCGGGGTGCGCAACGGCGGCTCGCCGGCTGGGCTGGTCGCCATGCTGCGGAGCGAGGAGGCAGGGGCGCGGCAGCGGCTGGGCCTGGAGACGCTGACCGCCGAGCCGCGGCTGGCCTCCTGGCGCGAGGCGTTCCGCCGGCTGGGGTACAAGCCCGGCGACTTCCGGCCGTCGATCGAGGCGCTGCTGCGCCGGGTGCTGAAGGGGCAGGACCTGCCCGCCATCAACGCCCTGGCCGACATCGGCAACATCGTCTCGCTGCGCCACCTTCTCCCGGTGGGCGGCCATGCCGTCGATGTGCTGACCCAGGACATCGCCCTGCGGCCGGCGAGCGGAGCGGAGTCGTTCGTTCCCTTCGGCTCGGAGGAAGAAGAGCGCCCGCCGGCCGGGGAGTTCATTTTCGCCGAAGGCGGCACGGTCCTGACCCGGCGCTGGATCTGGCGCCAGGCGAACCACACCCTGCTGCTGCCCGGGACCACCGCCGTCGAGATCAACCTCGACGCCCTGCCGCCGGTTGCCGACGAGGCGCTCCGGGCGGCGGCGCGCGACGTCATGGACCTGGTCGGCCGCTTCTGCGGCGGCTCCTGCCGCTTCGCCGTCCTGAGCCGTGAAAGCCCGGCCATGGGCCTGGATTGACCCGTGGGAGGGGATTTTTGCCGCGATTTCGCGGAAAACCATCACGACCCGGCCGACGTATGTACTCTTTGGATAAGAATATCCAAATAATTGGATTTTTCACGGGAGACAGGTCGCTTTGTCAATTTCTTATCATAAGGAGAGGCACATGACACGCAAGAGCATGAGGACCGCCGTGGTCCTGACGGCCCTGCTGGCGTTCGCCGCCGGCGGCGTCCTGTCCGCCCAGGGCATGGACAGGATGAAGGCCCAGGTCCATGAGCGGACACTGAAGAACGGCATGAAGTTCATCGTCATGGAGCAGCACGAGGCGCCGGTGGCCTCGTTCCACGTCTACGCCGACGTGGGCAGCGCCCAGGAGTCGTACGGCATCACCGGCATCTCGCATATCCTGGAGCACATGGCCTTCAAGGGCACGACCACCGTGGGCACCAAGGACTACGCCGCCGAGTCCAAGGTGCTGGACGAGCTGGACCGGGCCTACGATCAGCTGGCCCGCGAGCAGTCGCGCCTCCAGCCCGACGAGAAGCGCGTCAACGAGCTGAAGGCCCGCTTCGAGGAGCTGCAGAAGCAGGCCAAGGAGTTCGTCGTCAACAACGAGTACTTCGACATGGTCATGCAGCAGGGCGACACCGGCGTCAACGCCTACACCAACTACGACGCCACCCAGTACCTCAACAGCCTGCCGGCCAACAAGCTCGAGTTCTGGATGGCCATCACCTCCGACCGCTTCCTGAACCCGGTGTTCCGCGAGTTCTACAAGGAGCGCGACGTGATCCAGGAGGAGCGGCGCCTGGGGGTGGAGACGCAGCCGATCGGCAAGCTGATCGAGGACTTCATGGCCACGGCCTACAAGGCCCACCCCTACCACCACTACGTCGTCGGCCACATGTCCGACCTGCAGCATATCACCATCCAGGACGTGAAGGACTATTTCCGGAAATACTACTCGCCCAGCAACCTCACCGCGGCCGTGGTCGGCGACGTCGACCCGGCCGAGGTCTTCCGCCTGGCCGAGCTCTACTTCGGGCGCATCCCCAGCGGCCCGCGCCCCGAGCCGCTGCGCACGGTCGAGCCCGAGCAGTGGGGCGAGCGCCGGGTCGCGGTCACGGCCCAGTCGCAGCCCGTGCTGCTGGTGGGCTATCACAAGCCCGACGTGCGCCACGCCGACAACGGCGCCCTGGACGCGCTGGCCAACATCATCGGCCAGGGGCGCTCCTCGCGGCTATGGGAGAGCCTGGTGAAGAAGGAGAAGGCGGCGACCCAGGTGGCCAGCATGAACACCTTCCCCGGCGAAAAGTACCCCAACCTGATCGTGTTCTTCTCCATGCCCAGCAAGGACAAGACCTCCGCCCAGTCGCTGGAGCTGATCGACCGCGAGATCGAGAAGGTCAAGAAGGAAGGCGTCACGCCGCAGGAGCTGGCCAAGTACAAGCAGACCGCCAAGAAGGCCCTGATCGACCAGATGAAATCCAACGCCCGCCTGGCAGCGCTGCTGACCCGCTACGACGTGATGGAGGGCGACTGGCGGCGGCTGTTCGACGAGCTCGCCGCCATCGAGCGCATCACTGCCGCCGACGTGCAGCGCGTGGCCAACACCTACCTGGCAGCCCGCAACCGCACGATCGGCGAGATCGTGCCCGAGACGAAGTAAAGGAAGGACCCCATGAAAAAGAAGATCACGGCATCGTTGGCCTTCGCCGCCGTCGCGCTGGCGCTGCTCGCCTCGCCGCTGGCGGCGCAGAAAAATCCCAAGGATCCGTTCGAGTTCCCCAAGCTGGGCGCGCTGCGCACCCCGCCGGTGCTGCAGAAGACGCTGAAGAACGGCATCCGCTTGTTCCTCATCGAGGACCACCGCTTCCCGACCATCGACCTGCGCGGCATGTTCTTCGCCTCCTCGGCCTTCGAGCCCGCCGCCAAGGCCGGGCTGGCCGAGCTCACCGGCACGGTGCTGCGCACCGGCGGCGCCGGGGCGCTGGGCGGCGACGAGATCGACCGCCGGCTGGAGACCATGGCCGCCGGCATCGAGACCGGCATCGACAGCGAGAGCGCCTCGGTCTACGTCTCGATGCTCAGGGAGAGCCTGGACAAGGTGCTGCCGATCCTGGCCGACGTCCTGCGCCGGCCGCGCTTCGACCCGGAAAAGATCGAGCTGGCCAAGATCGACGCGCGCAGCGCCATCTCGCGGCGCAACGACAACGTCGGCCAGATCGCCGAGCGCGAGTTCAGCAAGCTGATCTACGGCGCCGGCAGCCCCTATGCCCGCCAGAACGAGTACGCCACCATCGACGCCGTCGGCCGCGACGACATGCTCGCCTTCTACCGCGAGTACTTCCACCCCGACAACCTGTGGCTCGCCGTCTGGGGCGACTTCGACAGCCGGCAGATGGTGCGCAAGCTCGAGGCGGTCCTCGGCGAATGGCCGGCCTCCGGCCGCAAGCTGCCGCCGCTGCCCGAGGTGAACTACGGCTATCCGCACACGGTCAACCTGGTCGAGAAGAGCGACCTCAACCAATCCAACATATTCGTCGGCCACATCGGCGGCCTGCTGAGCGATCCCGACTACGCCGCCCTGTCGGTGATGAACCGCATCCTCTCCTTCGACCGCATGTTCAAGCGCATCCGCACCGACGAGGGGCTGGCCTACTCGGTGTGGGGCTATTACGGCGCCGGCTACCGGGTGCCGGGGGTCTTCTCCGCCGGCGCCCAGACCAAGTCGGGGTCGACGGCCAAGGCCATCGGCATCATGATCGCGGAGATGAAGCGCATCCGCGAGCAGGAGGTCAGCGACGAGGAGCTGCGGCGCGCCAAGGACCAGTTCCTCAACTCCTACGTCTTCCAGTTCGACAGCCGCGCCAAGATCATCCGCCGTCTGCTCACCAACGCCTACTACGGCTACCCGCTCGACTTCAACGAGCAGCTGATCCGCCGCATCGAGACGGTGACCAAGGCCGACGTGCTGGCGGCGGCGCAGAAGCACCTGCGCCCCGACCAGGTGCAGGTGCTGGTGGTGGGCAAGAGCGCCGACTTCGACCAGCCGCTGAGCACGCTGGGATCGGTGAACCTCATCGACATCGCCATCCCGCTGCCGGCGGGCGAGAAGGGGCCCGCGGCCACTCCCGAGTCGCTGGCCCAGGGCAAGGAGCTCTTCGCCAAGGCCGTCGCTGCCATGGGCGACGCGGCCAAGGTCATGGCCGTGCGCGGCATGCGCATGGATGGCGACCTGCTGCAGAGCACGCCGATGGGCGAGATGACCCTGGCCGCCGAGGTCGTCACCGCCTATCCCGACAAGGTGCGCTTCGCCCTCGACACGCCCGGCGGCAGGATGAACATGATCGTCAACGGCGCCAAGGGCCTCATCCGCATGCCCCAGGGCTCGATGCCCCTGCCCGAGGCCGAGCGCAAGAACATCCTGGACAACTTCCTGCGCGAGCCGTTCTACGTGTGGCAGAACGCCGGCCAGTACCAGATCCAGGCGCTGGGGCGCCTGCCCTTCGCCGGCCAGGAGGCGCTCGGCCTGGCGGTCTCCGGCCGCGGCGTCGAGTTCCGCCTGTTCCTCGATCCGCTGACGCTGCTGCCCCTGGGCAATTCCTACCAGTCGGTGACCCAGGAGGGGCCGGCGACGGTCGAGGAGCGCCTCTTTGACTACCGCGACGTGGACGGCGTCAAGATCCCGTTCCGCACCGAGTCCTGGGCCAACGGCAAGAAGGTCTCGGCCCAGACCGTCAAGACGCTGCAGCTGAATCCCGAGGCCAAGGAGGAGCTCTTCAAGGTCGAGTAGTCCCCGGTCTTCCGTCGGCGGGGCGCCTGGGGCGCCCCGCCTTTTTATTTCCTCACGCAAATTCGTGCATAGGTTTTAGCAGGCGTTGACGAGCATAATGCCAGGTGGGCGAGGGGTGGAATAAAATTCCAAGCACCAAGCACCAAATCTCAAATAAATTCCAAGTTCCAAGCTCCAATTTCCCAAACGAAAACCATTTCAAGCATCTTTTCTTCGTTCTGGTCATTTGGTCATTGGAATTTGGAGTTTGTTTGGAATTTGGTGCTTGAAACTTGGTGCTTTAGTCCTAGCCGATCTCGTGTCTTTTTTGTCAAACTTTGCATGAATTTTTAAGAGAAGCCCTTTTTTTTGCTCCCGCCTTGCGCGCGC
>DAHVOV010000221.1 GCA_027318645.1 Candidatus Aminicenantota bacterium | reverse complement strand
ACTCGCTCGATTGTTGAAAGCATGAAGACCTAAGAAAAGGGGAGGGAAGACAAAGTGGGAAATAAGTTATGACAGGGCTTTTCCCACTCTCTCTTCCCTAATTCTTCCCTCTGCTTTCCCTTTGTCTTCCCTGAGCTTCATTTTATTGCTGTTCCTAACACTAACACAAAGAATGCCGTTGAGATTTTCCCCGCCAACTCATATTGAATGATCAGGGACATCGAGGGGGGGATACCATGAAAAAAACCGCGTTCGCGATCGGTCTCATCGCCCTCGCCGCGGGATCGTTGGGCGCATCCATGCTGCGGCTGGACAAGCCCAACGGCGGCGAGACGCTCGCGCCGGGAACCATCTACGATATCGCCTGGACCGCCACGGGCGTCACGCAGAACGTCAAACTGATCCTGCTGCAGAACGGCGCCATCGTGGGCTCCATCGCCGGCGACCTGGCGCCCGGCAGCTCGCCGTACAAATGGACGGTCGGCAGGTTCAGCAGCGGGAACGCGACGCCGGGCACCGGCTTCGCCGTCCGCGTCAGGACCATGGACAACAGCATGGGCGACATCAGCGACGGCACGTTCACCATCGACGGCCAGGAACCCGCGCCCAGCCTGAAGGTCACATTCCCGGTCGGCGGCGAGAGCTTCAAGTGGGGGACCATGCAGCCGTTCCAGTGGAAAGCGACCCATTTCAGCGGCAACGTCAAGGCCGTTCTGCTGCGCAACGGCAGCCCGGCCTTCGAGCTGTCCCCGTCGACACCCGCCGCCGCCGGCGCCGTATGCTGGACCATCGGCGATGCCCCGGGCTGGAGCTGCGCCAGCCACTGCGGCGGCGGCTACAAGCTTCGCGTCGAGGCCCTGGACGGCACGTTGGCAGCCGAGAGCCCCGGCGCCTTCGCCATCACCGCCGACCCCTCTTCCGGAGAAGGCGATCCCGACTTCGCAGCGAGCGAGCTGATCGTGAAGCCGGAACTGAAGTTCGACATCAACCACGGGCAGGTATTGGTGCTGAATGTTCTCCTGCGCTTCCGGAACAACGGCGCCTTCTACCAGGGGCCGCTGAAGATCCATTACGTCTACCTGGACGCCCTGAAAGGCTCCAAAATTTCCAAGGACGCCGTGCTGGAGATCCCTTCGATCGACATTGAGCATGGCCAGGACCGGGTCGTCCCCCTGTGCACCGTGGAGGACATCCCGCTGGGGGTCGAATCGATCACCTTCGGGGCCATGCTCGATCCCGACAACCGGATCAGCGAAACCAGCGAAGGCAACAACTACGCTTCCCAGACCCATCAGATGAGCCGGCGACCCGACCTGGAGGTCATGGAGTACGGCATGCCCAGCACGATCTATTGCGGCGATGTTTTCGACGTATTCTTCACCGTGCGCAACAGGGGCATGCTGCCGGCCGAGCAGTTCAATGTCCGCGTCGCGCTCGAGGACGACAAGCAAAACTTCGTGGTCAGCGAGTACAGCGCGACCATCCCCAGGCTGGAAGGCGGCGCCAGCAGGCGCCTCCAATTCCGCAAGAGCTTCATCAGCAGCTTGCCGCATTCCGGCTATTTCAGGTTCGAGGCCGATTTCGACGACAGGATCCTCGAGCCCAATGAGAAGGACAACCGGCGATGGTTGGCCTACACGCTCCAGCCGGCCGCGGACCTGTCGTTCAAGAGCGCGCGCGCCTGGCAGGAAGGGATGAAGCTACGCTGTGAGTTCATCGTGGCCAACAAGGGCTACGCGAACTCTGAGGGCGCCTGCGCGTTCATCCACGTCTCGGGGCACGGATACGACGGCTATTGCGGCAAGGTCGAGCTGGGCAGCATCCCCATGGGCAGCGACCGGGTCTTCAGCTCCGTCATCGAGTCTCAATGGGGGAAGGGGGACTGCCTGGTCCTCTTCGAACTCGACGATTGCCGCCGTTTCGAAGGCGGCCCGCGCGGCCTCAGCTACCATGAGGCGGACCCAAGGGACAACCGCTCCGAGGTCAGGATCCATTGGCAGTAGCCCGAGCGGCGTAAAGGGGATATTCGGCAAGTTCGCCATCCGCTTGCCTGAGGAATTTCTCGGATTCGCGGAGAGGATATCCAACTGCAGAAGCTAAGTGACACGTGACGAGTAACGAGTGACGAGAAAACGCAATTTCCGTTGCCTGTCGCGTTGTTGAAATGTCTCTTCTGAAAGGGGCATCTTTCTGGTCCAATCAGAGAAAGGCTCCTGTCCGCTGTACTTTTATCTTTCTAGTCACTTGTCACTCGTCACTCGTCACTGAGTTCATCCCAGCAAGTTTATGCGCGTAAAGATATAGTCCAGCGTCTCTTCCTTCAGCACCACGCGGTAGAAGTCGCCGTCGTCCAGCGGCTCCGGCCGGTATCCTCCGGCGGCGATGTACTTCTCGCTGCGTCGGCGGTCGAACCAGTAGACCAGGCGGACCTGCCGGGCGTCGATCTCGACGGCGGTGACGCCGTTGCTGCCGATGCCGCAGCCGGAGTTGAACAGGCACGGCAGCAGCGGCCCCTCGCCGTAGAGGCCCTCCCGGCCCCGCCGTCCCTCGCTGCGCTGCAGCTTGACGTGCTCCCGCTTCAGCCGGGCCAGCTGCTGCTCGATCTCCGGCTTCTCCCCCTCCGGCGCCTCCGGGTAGCGGCGCACCAGGCCCTCGATCTCGATCTTGACCGCGTCCAGGCGCGGCAGCGACTCGAACAGCGGCCGGTGGGTATGGCCGATGCAGGCGGCGATGCGCCGCGAGCGGGCGTAGAGATAGGCGCGCCGCTCGACATGGAAGCGCTTGCGGCTGCTGCGCGCCACCGTGTAGTTGCCGATGCCCAGCGGGTGGAGCACCCAGCGCAGCAGCAGCGCGCCCAGTGTCTGGAACACCCAGTCGAGGCGCGAGAGCTGGTGCCCGTGGAACAGCCAGAAGCGCTTCTCCCCTATCTCCACGCGCAAGGACTCACCGACCGGGAAGGGCAGGTCAACGGCGCGCCGGCGCAGCAGGGCCAGGTCGTGGTTGCCGACCAGCTTGAACAGCGCCCCGCGGCCGGCGAAGTCCTGCCAGCAGGCGTAGATCCCCAGCCAGCGGGTGGCGATGGCCGCCAGCGGGAAGCGCGCCAGCTCCTCGATGTCGCCGTTGAGCGCCAGCAGGAAGCGCCGCGGGGCGTAATAGCGCGAGAGCGCCTCCTGGAACAGCCGGGCGTTGGGGGCGAAGTCGTCGTCGCGGCCGCCGTCGCCCAGGTGCAGGTCGGAGAAAACGGCCAGCCGGTCGTCAGGGCCGAGGCGGACGACCGGCGCCCGGGCATGGAGCCGGTCCAGCTTGCGCGTTAGGCGCGATGAGAGGCGATCCGTTGTCATTCGCGAATAGGATAGCAGAAAAAGTCGCGACTTTCATTAGGGCGGCAGCCCTGAATAAGGGTCTCCAGGGAAGAGAGAGGGAAGTCAGAGGGAAAGATAAAGGGAAGACAGAGTGAGAAAAGCCCTGACAGGGCTTTTCCCACTCTGTCTTCCCTCGCTCTTCCCTTTCTCTTCCCTCTGTCTTCCCTGAGCTCGTTTCTTCCACCGTACGCCGTACGCCGTCAACCGTACGCCGTATCTTAAGCGAGCAGATGTATCCTCGCAAAAATATAGTCCAAGTCGTCTTCCTTCAGCACGACGCGGTAGTAATCGCTGCCATCCAGCCGCTCCGGCCGGTATCCCGCCGTCTCGCCGTACCTCTCGGTGCGGCGGCGGTCGAGCCAGATGACCAGGGCGATGCGGCCGCCGGCGATCTCGATGGCCGTCACGCCGTGGCGGCCGATGCCGCTCCCCGAGTTGAACAGGCAGGGCAGGAGCGGCCCGTCGCCGTAGAGGTTCTCCCCGCGCGGGTTGAGCATCTCGCGGGTCTGCTGCACGGTGTACTCCAGCCGCAGCATCGCCACCCGCTCCTCCAGCCGCTGCCGTTCCGCCGGGCCCGCCGCCGGGTAGGCGCGGCACAGGTTCTCGATCTCGATCTTCACCGCGTCGAAGCTCGACAGCGACTCGAACAGCGGCCGGTGGGTGTGGCCGATGAGCGCCAGGATGCGGCGCTCGCGCGCGTAGAGGTAGGAGCGGCGCTCGACGTGGAAGCGGCGGCTGGTGCTGCGCCGCACCGTGTAGTTGCCGATGCCCAGCGGGTGGAGCACGCCGCGCAGGAAGACCGGCCCCAGCGCCTGGAAGGCCCGCTCCAGCCGCGACACTTGGTGGCCGTGGAACAGCCAGAGCCGATGGCCGTTGCAGGCGACGCGCAGCGAACCGATCACCGGGAAGGGGTAGTCGGCGGCGCCGCGCTGCAGCAGCTCCAGGTCGTGGTTGCCTGCGATCTTGTAAAGCGCCCCGCGTTCGGCGAACTCCTGCCACAGGGCATAGACGTCGAGCCAGCGCGTAGCGATGCGCGCCAGCGGGAAGCCCGCCAGGTCCTCGATATCTCCGTTGAGCGCCAGGATGAAGCGCCGTTCCAGGTAGTAGCGCCGCAGCAGCGCCTGCAGCAGGAGGGAGTTGGGGACGAACTCGTCCTTCCGGCCCCCGCCGCCCATGTGCAGGTCGGAGATGACCACCAGCCGGTCCTTTTCGCCCAGCTTCAGCTCGGGCGCCTGCTCGTACTCCCGGTCCAGTTTCTCTTTGAGGTCGGGAGACAGGCGGTTTGACAGGCCCATGGGCTAAGAATAGCAGAAGCGGCCAGGGCTGGCAATAAACGAAGGAGCTGCCAGATGCTTCAAAGTTCGACGTTCGAGGTTCGACGTCCGACGTAAGGAAGGCCAATTCGCTTGGGTGCTTAAGATTTCTAGTCAGGGGCTGATCGTTCTTGCTGGCACTGACACTGACACTTCTCAGGTTCGACGCTGCCGGCCCCGTAAGGGGCGGCGTCCCCGAGGGGTTTACCCCGAGTGGATTTCGACGTAGCGAAAGCCTTCTGCTTGGTTGCTTGAAGATCTAGAAGAGTGTTCTGTGCCTATAACAGTCCAGAAGAAAAGAGTCACAAAGCATTACTTCACTTTCAGATTCGATTTTAAATAACTGATGAAGCCGTTCACGAGTCCATTGACCTTGCTGATTTGGCCATACATGTGTCGAAAAATGCCTTCCTCGATGTATCCGACATCCAATGCAGCATAGAGCAGGCTTTTCAGTTCCGCACAAGATCCTCGGGCAATGGAAAGAAAATTCACGAATTCCTTGTTTGTATTCCGTTCAAAGCCCTCGGCAATGTTGGACATGATGGATATCCCAGCTCGCTGGATCTGATCCTTGAAGCCAAAATCCTTGCAATTAGAAAAACTAGAATAGATCTCCTTGACTAATATCCGGGCTTCCTTCCAAGCCTGAATTTCTTCGAATTTCTCGATTCGCATATTTCTCCCCTCCAATTTCGTTTCGTCCAGATTCTTTGTGAATGCTATTTCATTTCTTCATTCTGTTTCAATCATGAATTTTGTGACATTTCTCTTCGGCACGAGCTGTTGCGACCACTCCCGACTCATCAAACATCCAAACATCTGTACCTGCGGTAAACCTCGGATATAGGTGATTGAGGAAGGGATAACTTTGTTTTTTCTCAAAAAAGAACGATCAGCCCCTGACTAGAAATCTTAAGCACCCAAGCGAGTTTGCCTTCGCTACGTCGAACGTCGAACGTCGGACGTCGAACCTTGAAGCAATGTTAGTTTATTGCGTTTTTTTGCTCAAGATCAGCTTGCGGATGTTGTCGAGCTGGTACACGATGCCCATCGGCGTCAGGATGACGATGGTCCAGAGGAGCCCCTGGGCGCGGCCGGCCACGCACCAGGCCATGGAGTACAGCGAGATGAACTCCTTGCGGTAGATGAAGCCCAGTCGGGTGCCCAGGCGCTCGAGCCAGCTCAGCGTCCGGCCGGCCTTCCCCCTGTTCTGGATCTCGTGCGCCATCTCGGCGATGTTGCCGCGATGGCGGCTGAGGCGGATGCGCGCCAGCAGCAGCAGGTAGAACACGGCCACCGAGAGCACCATCGTCCCGCCCAGGACCAGGTAGCCGCTGTCCCGCGCGTGGGCATAAAGTCCCACGGGCAGGCACAGGAAGAAGGCGACGATGACGATGGCGTCGCACACGTTGTCGAGGCGGGCGCCCAGGGCGGAGTGGCGGAAGGTCAGCCGGGCGATCTCGCCGTCGCAGCCGTCGGTGATGGAGACGAACTGGAACAACAGGCCGGCGGCCACGGTGGCCGCCAGGCCGCCGCTGGCGAGCAGCGCCGCGCTGGCCAGGCCCAGGGCCAGGTTGGCGATGGTGACCGGGTTCGGCCGCGCCCCCAGGCGGATGAGCAGGCGGCTGATGGGCCAGGAAATGCGGCGGTTCAGGTGGCGCGAGAAGAAGCCGTCGCTGGGCTTTCCCAGCGAGCGGCGCAGCAGGCGCAGCGCCCGCCGCAGGTCGGCACGGTCCCTGACCTCGACCCAGCCGTTCCCGGGTACGGCCAGCGCCGGCGCGGAGGACAGGAAGCTCCCCGCGCCACCGGTAAGCATGCCGTCGGTGAGCTCCGCCTTCAGGAGCGGGAAAGAGGCCGCCCGGCACAGCGCCAGGCCAATGTACGCCGGTTGTCCGCAGGAGGCGTCCGCGGCCAGGACCCGGTCGCCTTCCGCCTCGAGGCGCCCGATCTCGCGGGCCTGGCCGGGGGCGAACACCGCCATCGCCGTCGCCAGCAGGAAAGGCTGCCGGGGCAGCGGCAGCTCCGCCCCGGCCGGCACGGAGAGGCGCACCCTGGCGCCGGTGCGGCCCCACCCTGCTGCCTTGGCCCGCAGGGCTTCCAGGCCTTCGCCGCGGCCGCGGGCCACCACCAGGACGTCGCGGATGCCCTCGTGGGCCAGGGTCAGCACCATGCGCTCCAGGAGCCCCAGCCCGAGGAAGACCCGGCGCGGGTCGTTGGGGGCCGGGCGGCCGGCGGGCAGGGGCCCGGCCAGGATGACCGCCTGCTCAAGCACGGGAGTCCCCCCCGGCCGGCGGCGCGCTGCGGCGGCTGGCGGCATAGTACAGCGGCACTCCCGCCGCGGCGAAGGCCAGCTTGCGGACGCGCTTGATGACGCCCATGCTGAGCCCGATCAGCGGCGGATAGCCCATGCTGTGCAGGATGAAGAGGTGCGAGCCCTCGGCGATCCCCCACTGCCCGGGCATGAGGAAGAACACGGTGTTGATGCCGGCGACCATGGCGGTGATGAACAGGGCATGGCCGAAGCTCACGGGCCAGCCGAGCACGCGCATGATCAGGAAGGTCTCGAGCACGCCGGTCAGGCGGGCCAGGAAATGCCAGCTCCATGCCGCCAGCGTGCGCCCGCGCGGGACCCGGTACAGGCGCACCAGCTGCAGCCCCAGGCGGCGGATCTGCCTTTCGCGCTCCGCGATCGCCCTCCGCAGCGGCGGCGCGATGCGCGCGAGCGCGGACAGCACCGGGTGCATGCCCTTCACCTGGAAGGCCGCGAAGATGAGGACCGCTGCCAGCGAGATGGCCAGGCACAGGAGGGCGGGCAGGGCCAGGGGCCTGGGGAAATAGCCGCCGGCCCAGGCCGCGAGGAAGCCCAGGGCCATGAAGGGGATGCCGGCGCCGTACTCGACGGTCTTGTCGACCAGGAGGCCGGCCAGCGCCTGCTTGCGGGTCAGGAAGCTCCGGCTGAGATGCAGCCGCGCCACCTCGCCGCCCAGGTTCGCCGTCGGCAGCAGGGTGTTCAGCGCGTCGCTGATGAACTTGAGCTCGAAGAGGCGCGCCAGCGGCACGCCGCGGAGATGCTCGCGCTGGATGGTGCGCCAGGCCAGCGCCTGGAACAGGAACCAGGCGGCGTTCAGCAGGCAGATGACGGCGAACCAGCGGCCGAAGCGCGAGACCTGGGCCAGGATGGTGCCCACGCCCATGTCGGCGACCAGGTAGGCGAACAGGGCCACGCCGAGGGCCACGAAGACCATCCGCAGCGCGCGCCGGTCCCGCTTGCGCCCGGCCATGGTCAGAGGGCGGCGCCCCGGGCCACGATCTCCTCGGCCAGGGCGAAGGCGCGCTCGTCGTCGACGTCGATCCAGAAGCGGCCGCCGCCGTCGAGGGCCAGCGCCTCGCCGCGCCGGGCCAGGACGCGCATGCCGCCGGAGAGCGAGCCGTCGCCGCCGCGGCGGCTCTCCTCCAGGGCGGCGAGCAGCCCGGCCGTGCCGCGGAAGATTCCCGTGTCGAAGGCATTGTACAGCGACAGGTTCTTGCCGATGTCGGCGATGCGGCCGTCCCGCACCCGCACCTTGGTCACGTCCTCCAAGTCGGCGGTGGGGTGGTCGCTCACGCGGTAGTCGACGACCAGCGCCGCCTGGCCCTCGCGGACGGGCGCGGCCATGGCGACGGCCAGCAGGCCGCCGTCAAAGATGTGGTCGGACATGAGCACGACGAAGTCGTGCCCCAGCACCGGCCGGGCGGCCAGCAGCGAAAGGCCGTTCTCGAGCCGCCAGTCGGGGTTCTCCACCATCTCGGCGT
Source organism: Candidatus Aminicenantota bacterium (assembly GCA_027318645.1). Taxonomy (GTDB): domain Bacteria; phylum Acidobacteriota; class Aminicenantia; order UBA2199; family UBA2199; genus UBA2199. The sequence goes on along the minus strand of DAHVOV010000221.1, from coordinate 41,012 downwards.
CCACGCCCAGGCGCGAGGCGGCCTCGCGCACGAAGCGGGCCAGCTCGGGGAAGCGGTAACCGCCGACGACCACGAACTCGCGCAGCCCCTCGCCGGCGGCCAGGGCCATGACGCGCTCGATCAGCGGCGTGCCGGCCAGCGGCGCCAGCGGCTTGAGCGGGAAGCGACCGGCCAGTCGGCTGCCGCGGCCGGCGGCGATGATCAGGCAGCGCAAGGACTACTCCCGGTCTTCCCCGCGGATGAACCTCTCCACCATTTCCCGGGCCTGGTCGTCGGGATACTGCCGCGGGGGATGCTTCATGAAGTAGGCGGACGGGCCGTAGAGGATGCCCGACTGGCCCCGCTTCAGGGCCAGCTTGATGCAGCGGATGGCGTCGATGCCCACGCCGGCCGAGTTGGGAGAGTCTTCGACCGAGAGGCGCAACTCGACATGCATGGGCACATCGCCGAAGCCGCGGCCCTCGATGCGCAGGAAGCAGAGCTTGTTGTCCTGCAGCCAGGGGATGTAGTCGCTGGGGCCGATGTGGATGTCGCGGGCGGCCAACGGCTGGCCCAGGACCGAGGTCACGGCGCTGGTCTTGGAGATGCGCTTGCTCTTCAGCCGGGTCTGGTCGAGCATGTTCAGGAAGTCGGTGTTGCCGCCGGTGTTGAGCTGGTAGGTGCGCTCGATCTTGATGCCGCGGTCGCTGAACAGCTTGGCCAGCACGCGGTGGGTGATGGTGGCCCCCAGCTGCGACTTGATGTCGTCGCCGATGATGGGCAGGCCGCGCTCGGCGAAGCGCTCGGCCCACTCGCCCGAAGCGGCGCTGGCGATGAACACCGGCATGTTGTTGACCAGGCCGACGCCGGCGTCCAGGGCGCACTGGGCATAGAACCTGACCGCCTTCTCCGAGCCCACCGGCAGGTAGTTCATCAGCACCTCGGCGCCGCTCTCGCGCAGGGCGCGGACCACGGCGGCGCGGTCGGGCTGCCGGGCGGCGGCCGGCTGGAAGACGCAGTCGGGATCGTAATTTTTCATGTGCGGGGCCACGCCGTCGAGGATGCGGCCCATGCGCACCTTCACCCCGCTGCGCGGCACCCTGGGGCAGAAGACCTTGGTGCAGTTGGGCTTGGCGAAGATGGCCTCGCTGACGTCGCGGCCGACCTTGCGGCGGTCGATGTCGAAGGCGGCGACCACCTGGATGTCGCCGGGAACGTAGCCGCCCAGGTCCCAGTGCATCAGGCCGCTGGCACCGGCGGCCTTGCGCCTGCCGTAGTAGGCGATGCCCTGGACCAGGGCGGAGGCGCAGTTGCCGACCCCCACGATCGCGATCTTGATCCTCGCCATGTTCCCTCGCTACGATCCCGCGGATCCGTGCCGCACGCCCATTGAAACCCCCGGACGGACCCCGGCGCTACCGCCGCCTTGGATCGCTTGAACGCTCTCCCCCTCGCCAAGAAAATTCATTTTCGCGTCCATGTCTCCGCCTGATTACGGTAGCACTACACCCCGGGCAAGTCAAGGCGGATTTGCCTTGCCCGGCGCCGCATTGTATCATCCCGGCAGGGACCATGGCGAAACGCAGCGAACTACTCATGCGCTGGGTGCGGGACGCGGGCCGCTTCAACTTCCGCCGCCGCGGGGAATGCCGCGCCATCCTGCGCTGGCTCGACGCCCGGCCGGGGGAGGACATCCTGGACATCGGCTGCGGCGACGGCGGCTATACGGCGCAGGTGGCGCGCCGCGGCGCCCGCGTTCTGGGAATCGACATCCACCCGCGCTGGCTGCCCTTCGCCCAGCGCTGCCGCGGCAGCGAGCGCTGCGCCTTCGTGCGGATGGACGCCGAAAAGATGGACCTCGCCGACGCCTCCTTCGACAAGGTGATGAGCCTGTGCGTGATCGAGCACTTCGGCCGCGACGAGGCGGTGCTGGCCCACGCGGCGCGCGTGCTGCGGCCGGGCGGCCGCCTCGTCTTCTCCGCCGACAGCCTGAGCAACCCGGGGATCAGCGAGCGCGAGCGGGAGCGCCACCGCCGCCGCTATGCCGTCAATTCGTTCTACACGAAGGAGTCGGTCAGTCCCAAGCTGGCGCGCGCCGGGTTCGTTGCCGAGCGCATGTGCTACATCCTGCACCGCCCCGTCGACCTGTTCCTCGCCCGCCTCTCCTGGCGGCTCGAGGACCTGCCGGGCTGGCTGATCCCGCTGCGCGTCCTGGGCGTCATCCTCATCTGGGCGGCATGGGCGGCGGCCCTCCCCTTCCCCGGCGACGAGGCCAAGGCCCGGGGCGGGCTCACGTTACTGGTTCAGGCTAGAAAGAAATAGCGGAAGACTAGCAAGGAAAAAGTAAAAAGGTAAAAGGTAAAAGTAAGAGAAACGCCCAGTACGATCCCGATAGAGCCCGGAAAGGGCTGCCACCTTTTTCCTTTTACCTTTTACCTTTTACCTTTTTCCTTTCCAGCTTCTTCTCTGATCTTCTGCAACTCCGTGCCATATAGTTTTTTAATGCAGTCCGGGCAGATCCCGTGCGTGAACTCCGCGGCGGTCTTCTTGGATATGTAGGCCTCGACCTCTTCCCATTCGTCGGAGGCGTTGCGGATCTTCTTGCAGCTGGAGCATATGGGCAGGAGGCCGCTCAGCATGTCGACCTCAATGGAGAGGCGGCGCTGCTGCCTGGCCAGCCGGTCGATCAGGACGACGAAGAGCGAGAACACCGTGATGCGGATGACGCAGTTGATGCTGGCCTCGACGTAGGTCCACGGGACCGTCCACAGGGCGACGTTGAAAACCCAGCGCACGATGGGCATGGCCACGGCCAGGGCCAGCCCCCAGCCCATCCCGCTGAACCAGGAGGCCAGCGCGATCGGCAGCAGGTAGGTGACGGGGAACTGGATGAAGGGGCCGGCAAAGAAGTCGGCGACCAGGATGAGCAGCGCGATCCCGAACCAGAACAACACCCGTACGCCCTGCAGGTCAGTCTTCGTGCCCATGGTTTTCATCGCGACCTCACGTGGCGGCGTCACGACGGCCCCTTCTCGTTTCGCCCGGCGGCTCCTAGATGAACAGCGAGAACTTGGACTCCGAGGCGTCGGCGATGAAGGAGGCGACGCCGCCGATCTGGACGCCGTCGATCAGGTCCTCCTTCTTGATCTCCATGACGTTCATGCTCATCTCGCAGGCGGTGAGCTTCACGCCGAGGTCCTGGGCCTGCTTGAGCAGCTGGGGCAGCGGCGTGACCTTGTGGGCCTTCATCATCTTCTTGAACATCCAGCGGCCCATGCCGCCGAAGTTGAACTTGGAGGGGCCGAGGCGGTCGATGCCGCCGCGGTTCATCACGCCCAGCATGCGGCCCATGGCCCCCTTGCCGGTCAGGTTCCCCTTCTGGATGGCCTTCAGGCCCCAGAAGGTGAAGAACATGGAGACCTGCATGTCGAAGGCGGCGGCGCCGGTGGCGATGATGAAGGCGCCCATGACCTTGTCCATGTCGCCGCTCATGACGACGATGCTGGCTTTCTCAACGGGTTGCGCGTCGCTCATTTTTATCTCCTTTTCGGGATTCGATTTGGCTATTTCAAGCCGGCCAGGAACAGGGCCACCGGCCGGTAGACCACGTGGGCGAACTTGCTGAACGGGAAGGTGACCAGCAGGTCGAAGACCACGACCAGGTGGAAGGCGGCGGTGGCGTAGGCCGCCGCCGGCAGGCCCAGGAAGCGGAAGGCGACGACCACGAAGCCGCTGAGCACCGACAGCGCCAGCAGCAGCAGGAAGGCCCAGTCGCTGGGGTGGGAATATTTGCCCACCGCCGTCCTCTTCCCCAGGCGCAGCCAGGCGTAGTACCCCAGCCCCAGGGCGCAGGCGACGCCGGAGACGGAGCCGACCGCGAGCGATACCCAGCGCGGCCAGGGCAGCCAGCCGAAGTCGACGGCGCCGATGATCATCGTGGCCAGCAGCATGCCCATGAAGCCCCAGGAAACCCCCATGTGCGCCAGGCGCCGCAGCCGGTCGTCGGCGCACTCGCCGAAGCGGCTCTGCAACACCGCCTCCTTGAGCGCCTGGAACGCCGACCGGCCGGCGTTCTTCGCGCGCAGGGCGGCGACGACGTTGGGCGTGCCGCGCAGGTTGCGGGCGAGGATCCACACCTGGACAACGGCCACGCCGGCGATGAAGGCGACCAGCGCGATCCCCGCCCAGTGGATGGGACCCAGGGGGATGAACGACTGGAAGTCGAAGCGGGCCATGTCGGGATGCGGCTGCCGCGCCAGCAGCACCAGGGCCAGGGCGACGGCGCTGAGCGCCAGCCAGGTGGCCAGCGAGCCCAGCGACGAGTAGACGGCGTCGGCGACGCGGCCGAGCGAGTAGCGGCGGGTGGCGAAGCGGCGCAGGGCCATCATCAGCGCCGCCGGCTCGGCCTGGCGCGGGCAGGAGTCGCTGCACTCGCCGCAGTAGTAGCAGAGCCAGGGCTCGGGGGCGGCGAGCAGGCGCTTCTCCAGCCCGAGCAGGGCGTAGCGGATCATGCGCCGGGGAAAAGAGGCGGCCTCCTTGGAGAGCGGGCAGATGGCCGAGCAGGTGCCGCAGCTGTAGCAGGCCTGCAGGTCGAAGGCGCCGAGCTTGCGGATCTCGGCCAGGACGCCGGCGTTGACCGTTTCCATGCTCACCTCGCCTCGGCCAGGGCGTAGCGGTAGTAGCCCTCGTCGTCGGGCTTCTCCGACGCCTTGACCCTGCCGTAGCGCACGTAGCCCATCAGCCACCAGGCCGTCTCCGCCTCGCCGACGCCCAGCTCGCGCGCCGCCTCGGGGACGGTGAGCGGCCCGCGCTCGGCCAGCAGCTGCAGGACGCGGGCGCGGGCGGTGAACTCCTGGCGGGCGGTCTCGCGCCGGCGCCCGTGGATCGCCACGCTCTCGGGAAAGCGCTCGCGGCTGTTATCGCTCATGTTCGGCCTCCCGGGCCAGCACGTCGATCATGGCCTCGACCTGGCCGTCGGTGTATCCCTTGAGCTGGGTGGCGTCGACCGGGCAGGGGGGCAGGCAGGCGCCGCAGCCCTTGCACAGGACGTCGACCACCCGCGCCACCTCCTTGTCGCCGTAAGCCACCTTCTCGATGGCGCCGTAGGGGCAGGCGGGCTGGCACTTGCCGCACCAGGTGCAGGTATCGGCCTGCACATAGGCCACGAAGGGCTGCAGGTCGACATAGCCCTTGATCAGCAGCGCCGCGGCCTTGGCCACCGCCGACAGCGAGGAGACGACGCTCTCGCCGGCGTTCTTCGGCCCCTGGCAGGCGCCGGCGATGTAGACGCCGTCAATGACCGTCTCCACCGGCCGCAGCTTGGGGTGGATCTCGTTGTAGAAGCGGTCGGCGCCCAGCGGCAGCTTCAGCACCCGCGTCAGGGCGTCGTTGGGCCGCGCCGTCATGCCCGTGACCAGCACCACCAGGTCGGCCGCCACCGCCACCTCGTCGCCGCCGGTCAGCAGGTCCTGGACGACCACGCGCAGGGAATCGCCGTCCCGCTCGACGCGCGGCGGCCGCTCCTCGTGGAAGCGCAGGAACACCGCTCCCGCCTTGCCCGCCTCCTCGTAGATCGTCTCGAACTTGCCGTAGGTGCGCATGTCGCGGTAGAAGTGATAGCTGCGCACGCCGGGGAACTTCCGGGCGGCGAGGACCGCCTGGTGGCAGGCGGCGCTGCAGCAGTAGCGCGAGCACCAGCGGTTGAGGTCCTCGCCCTCGCCGCACTGGCGGCTGCCGACGCAGTAGATGAAGGCGACCGTGCGGACTTCCCGGCCCTGGTGGAGCAGCCGGCCGTCGCCCTCCTGCAGGAGCTTCTCGAACTGCGAGAGGGTGACCACCCCGGGCTGGCCGAAGGCGTACTCGCCCGGCTTGGGCTCGTACTCGGCGAAGCCGGTGGCCACCAGGATGGCCCCGACCTGGATGCGCACCGTCTCCTCCGCGGCGCCGGGCGGGCGCACGCGGATCGCCAGCTCGAACTCGCCGATGTGGCCGCTCTTCTCAGCCAGTTCGGCGTTGAGGAACAGGGTGACGTTCGGCCGCCGGCGCGCCTCCGCCAGCAGAGAGGCGGCCAGCTCGGAGCCGACCTTGCCAGCCGGGAACATCTCGCCCAGCGCCGCGACCTGGCCGCCGCCGCTTGCCTCGCGCTCGACGACGAAGACCTCGACGCCGAGGTCGGCCAGCTCGATGGCGGCGCGCAGTCCGGCGATGCCGGCGCCGATGACCAGCACCTTCTTGACCGAGGTGACACGGATGGGCTGCAGCGCCTCCTGGCGCAGGGCCTTCTCGATGCCGGCGCCCACCAGGTTGGCCGCCTTGCAGGTGGCGCCCTCGTGGTCGTCGGAGTGGGCCCAGGAGCACTGCTCGCGGATGTTGACCTGCACGTACTGGAACGGGTTCAGCCCGGCGCGGGTCGACATGTTGCGGAAGGTGGTCAGGTGCAGCTTGGGCGAGCAGGAGGCGACGACCATGCCGTCAAGCCCCTGCTCCTGGATGTCCTTCATCATCTCGGTCTGCGAGGCGTCGGAGCAGGTGAACATCGAGGTCTTGGCCACGGTGACGCCGTACTCCTTCTCGATGCGCCGGCGCACCTCCTCGACGTCGACGTGGTCGGAGATGTTGCCGCCGCAGTGGCAGATGTAGACGCCGATCTTTCTCTTCTTCTCTTCCATCAGGGCTTCCTCTTCATGCGCTCGATGTACGCCGCCGTCTGGGCCGCCGCCGCGCCGGCGCTCAGGATGGAGTCGGGGATGTCCAGCGGCCCGGTGGCGGTGCCGGCGCTGAACACGCCGGGGATGGAGGTGCGCGCCGGGTCGACCTGCTTGCCGGGCTGGGCGACGAACAGCGTCTCGTCGAGCTGCAGCTCGGCGTCGGCGAACAGGCCGCGGCACTCGTCGTGGGCCACGATGCCCACCGACAGCACCACCAGGTCGTGCTCGGCCTCCTGGACCGTGCCGCCGGCGTCGATGTCCTCGTAGCGCACCTTCAGGTTGCCGTTGCCGGCCTCGCTGACGCGGGCGACCTTGCCCTTGACGAAGCGCACGCCCATGGCCCGGGTCTGCTCGAAGAACTCGTCGTAGCCCTTGCCGAAGGCGCGGATGTCGATGTTGTAGATGGTGATGTCGGCCACCGGCAGCGCCCCCAGCAGCAGCTGCGCCTGCTTGAGCGAGTACATGCAGCAGACGCGCGAGCAGATGGGGTTGTTCTTGGTGCGGTCGCGCGAGCCGGTGCAGAAGACGTAGGCGATGTTGGCCGGCGCCTTGCCGTCGCCGGGCCGCAGCACGTAGTTGTAGGGGCGGGTCGGCGCCACCAGGCGGTCCATCTGCATGGCGGTGATGACGTTGGGGTATTTGCCGTAGCCGAAGGTCTCCATGAGCTCGGCCGGGAAGAGGCGGAAGCCGGTGGCCACCACCACCGAGCGCACCGCGTACTCGTCGACGCGCTCGCGCTGGTCGAAGTCGATGGCGTCGGCCGGGCAGACGCGCTTGCACTCCTGGCACTCGCTGCAGATGCCGCAGTTGAGGCAGTTGGCGGCGCTGGCCACGGCCTCGTCGGGACGGAACGGCAGCTCCACCTCGTCGAAGTCCTTGATGCGTTCCTGCGGGTGGCGTTCGCCCTTGGTCACCGAGCGGGCCGGGTATTCCGTTTGCCTGGCCAGGACCTCCTTCTTGTCGACGACCGGCAGCCTGGGCTCGAACTCGACGCGGTCGAGCGCCTCGCCGCGCAGCCAGCGGTCCATGTAGAACGCGGCCCGCTTGCCCAAGCCCATGGCTTGCACGATCATCGCCGGCCCGGTGACGGCGTCGCCGGCGGCGAACAGCCAGGGCCGGTCGGCCTGCAGCGTGCGCGGGTCGGCCTGGATGGAGCCGTCGCGGGCGAGAGGCAGCTCGCGGCGCAGCGCCGCCGCCTCGGCGCTCAGTCCGATGGCGACGACGGCCAGGTCAAACTCGGCGGCCGACTCGGAGCCGGGAACAGGGACCGTGCGCCGGCGGCCGTCGGCCCCGGCCTCGGCCGGCTTCATGCGCACGCTGCGCACCCGTTGCAGCCGGCCCGCCTCTCCCTCGAAGGCGACGGGGTTGCTCAGCAGCGCGAGCTCGACCCCCTCCGCCTCGGCGGCGGCCAGCTCCTCAGGCGAGGCCGGCATCTCGGCGCGCGAGCGGCGGTACTGCAGCACGACCTTCGCCGCGCCCAGGCGCAGCGCCGTGCGCGCCGCGTCGATGGCCACGTTGCCGCCGCCGATGACCGCCACCCGCCTGCCCGCCAGGTCGAGCTTCTGGCCGCAGAGCACCTCGGCCAGGAACTCGATGCCGCTGACGACGCCGGCGAGGTCCTCGCCGGGGACCAGCAGCTTCTTGGGCTTGGGCGTGCCGATGGCCGCCAGTACCGCGTCAAAGCGCTGCTCGCGGAGCCCGGCCAGGGAGTCGACGCGGGCGTTGACGCGGACCTCGACCCCCAGCGCCGTCACGTTGTGGATGTCGCGGTCGACCACATCCTTGGGCAACCGGTAGTCGGGAAGGCTGGAGCGCAGCATGCCTCCCGGCTCGGGGCCGGCCTCGAAGACGGTGACCGGGTAGCCCCGGCGCGCCAGGAAATAGGCGGCGCTCAGGCCGGCCGGGCCCGAGCCGATGATGGCCACGCGCTTGTCCAGCTTCTTTTCCGGTGGCCCGTACTCGGGCTCGGGGTGGCGCTCGTAGTACCAGTCGGCGACAAATCGCTTGAGATGGCGGATATGCGGGGCGTCCCCGATCTCCTCGCGCGTGCACTCGCGCTGGCAGGGGGCGTAGCAGGCCCGGCCCAGGGTGCCGACCAGGGGCGCATCGTCCAGCACCAGCTGGAACGCCCGCGCGAACTCGCCCTGGCGGATGAGCGAGATGTAGCCGTTGGCCTTGATGCCCGCCGGGCAGGCAGCGGTGCAGGGCGAGGTGCCGGCGCGGTCGAGCACCGCCTTCTTGGGCACGGCCTGGGGGAAGGCGATGTGCGCCACGCGCCGCGAGACGAGGTTCTCGTTGTACTCGTCGGGGACGGTGACCGTGCAGGCCTTCTCGCAGTCCTGGCAGCCGGTGCACTTGGCGAAGTCGACGAACGCCGGCTTGCGGGCGACGCGGACGCGGAAGCCGCCGGCGCCGTCGCGGCGCACCTCGCGCACCTCGCTGAAGACGCGCAGGTCGATGTTGGCGTGGCTGGCCGAGAGGGCCATCTTGGGGGTGGAGATGCAGGAGGCGCAGTCGAGCGTGGGGAAGACCTTGCTGAGCAGGATCATCTTGCCGCCGATGCTGGGCTCCTTCTCCACCAGCAGCACCCGGTAGCCCATGTCCCCGAGGCTGACCGCGGCCTCCATGCCGGCGATGCCGGCGCCGACGACCATGACGTCGTAGTCCATCTCAGCCCCTCCCCGCCTCAGGCCCGGCAGGCTCCCGCCGGGGGGAACCCAGCTTGCGCAGCGCCTCGCTGAAGGCCGTCATGTGCTTCTGGAACGACTCGGCGCACACCGAGCAGACGGCGGCCATCTTGACCCGCGCCGGCTCCAGCGCCCGCTCCTTCAGCAGCGCCTGCGCCGCGGCGACCGTGGCCGCCGTGCGCTTGGTGCAGTCGGGGACCAGGGAGCAGTCGCTGCCGTCGGCGGCGATGAACACCCCATCGAAGCCGCGGTCGATGGCGCGGACGATCCAGCGCGGCTTGACGCCGCTGGAGCAGGGCAGGCTGACCACGAACACGCTGGCCGGGTAGTGCATCTTGTTGCGGCCGGCCAGGTCGATGCCCGGGTCGGAGACGTTGTCGGTGGAAAACACGAGGATCCGGGGCTTGAACTCACTCATTGAACGTTTTCTCCATGGTCTGGATCAGGCCCGCCAGCCGCGGGTCGGCGATGCGGTAATGGACGTGGTTGCCTTCGCGCCGGGCCAGCACCAGCCCCTCGCGGCGCATGCGCGTCAGGTGCTGCGAGATGAGCGGCTGCGAGGCGCCGCTGGCGGCGCGCAGGTCGCCGACGGTCGTCTCGCCCTTGGCCAGCCGGCAGAGCAGGAAGAGGCGCTGCGGGTGGGCCAGGCTCTTCAGCAGCGCCGCCACGCGGGCGCAGCGCTTCTTGGATTCGTCGAGGTCCGGCATGCGGAGAACCCGGGGCGGGGCGAGCCGCGCCCCTGCCCTATTTCGCCTTGCGGACGAAGAGGCGCCAGAAGCCGGCGTCCTCGATCACGCCCAGGAACTCGTACTGCATCTTCTTCGCCCACATGGGGATGTCGTTGTTGGTCCCCTCGTCCGAGGACAGGACCTCCATGACGGCGCCCACCGGCACGCCGGTGACCGCCTTCTTGGCCTCCAGCAGCGGCCCCGGGCAGGCCATGCCGCGGGCGTCGACCACCTTGTCGGCCTTCAGTTCCTTCAGTTCATCTTGTGTCATGGGCATGCTCCTTCATCGAGGATTCGCGAGAACATTAGTATATTAAGATATTCTAATATTGTTTGTCAATAGGCGAGTGAAATTTCAAGATGGGGACTCGGCGTTGTGCCGAGAAGAAACCCTACAAGCGCTTCAAGGTTCGACGTTCGACGTTCGAGGTTCGACGTAGCAAAAGCCAATTCGCTTGATTGCTGAAGATTTCTAGTCTGGTGCTGATCTTCGTTACCAGAGGTCATTATGTTTCAGGACTTTCTAGAATCACGAATCACGAAGCACGATCGTTACTAGCAATGCTGCTACTACCACAACCACTATCACTATCACTTTAATGTTCGTTGAGTTTCTTGCTGACACCGGCACGGAGTTACTACTTTTTCAACGCTAACACGAACACAAATAGATTGAGCCTGTCTTCTTTAATGCCATCGGCCTATTTTCTCTTCGCATCCGTTCCCGCCTCGAGGGCCAGCAGCGAGGCGATGATGCCGCGCATGACAGCCGCCGTGGGCGAGGCGGCGAAGGCGCGGACGTACGGCCGGCCCTCGTCGCCCGAGGCGACGATGGCCGGGTCGATGGGGATGGCGCCCAGAAAGGGCACCTTCATGCCCTCGGCGATGCCGTGACCGCCGCCGCGGCTGAAGATGGCCGACACCTCGCCGCACTTGGGGCAGGCGAAGCCGCTCATGTTCTCCACCACGCCCAGCACGGGGACGCCGAGCCGGCGGCAGAAGGTGATCGACTTGCGCACGTCGACCGCCGCCACCTTCTGCGGCGTGGTGACGATCACCGCCCCGGTGATGCCGGGGATCAGCTGGCAGACCGAGAGCGGCTCGTCGCCGGTGCCCGGCGGCGAGTCGATGACCAGCCAGTCCAAGTCGCCCCAGGCCACGTCCATCAGGAACTGCTTGATGGCCCCCATCTTCAGCGGGCCGCGCCAGATGACGGCCTCGTCGGGATGGGGCAGCAGGAAGCCCAGCGACATGACGGCGATGCCGCCGGCGTCAGCGGGCAGCAGCCCGTCCGGCCCGTTGCCCAGGGTGATGCCCTCCAGCCCCAGCATGGTGGGGACGCTCGGCCCATGGATGTCGACGTCCAGCAGGCCGACGCGCCGGCCGGCGGCGTGCAATGCGGCGGCGATGTTCACCGCCACCGTGCTCTTGCCGACGCCGCCCTTGCCCGAGAGGACCACGATCTTGCGGCGGATGCGGCACAGGCGCGACTCGAGCCGGCGGCGCTCGGCGAACTCCCGGTCGGTCTCCCCGCCGCGGCGGCTGGCGGCCGAGCACTCCTTGTTGCCGCAGGCGTCGCAGGCGCCTGTCGACGCTCCCTCCCCCTGAGGCATGGTCATCGGCTTCTCCTGTTTCATGTCGCTCTCCTGTAATGACAATTCATTTCCATGACCGACGCGGTTCTCGGGGCGACGGCGGCCGGCTCCTTCAGTCGTCCTTGCCGCAGGCGGGTTCGCCGCAGCGCTCGCTGCGGCCGCAGCAGGTGCGGCCCGTGCGCTGCAGCGAGCAGTCGCCGCCCTGCGCCGCGGCGGCTTCCCGGCCGCCGCCCTTGACGATGAAGCCGGCGCCGCCGCTGATCAGCCGCCGGACTTGGCCACGGCACTGAGGACATTGCCTCAAGGGCGCCGCGCTGATCGGCTGCATGCGCTCGAACTTCAATCCGCATTTCTCGCATTCATACTCGTACGTCGGCATGATCCGTCCTCCTGGGCCGATCCCTTCGCCCGGGCTTCACGGCGCAACGGGCGCTTCAGTTGTAGGCGGCCTTGACGCCGGGGCCTTCTTTCATCAACTCCCCGGCCAGTTCCTCCATGCCGTTCTCCTTCCAGAAGGGCAGCTTGGCATGGGCATCCATGTACTTCTGCGGGATGGGATGGGTGCCGACGATCACCGGCAGGTCATAGGCCGTTTCGATGAAGGCCTTGAAGCGGCGGATGTGGGGGCAGGGGGGATAGCCCACCACCAGGCCGGTGGCCAGGTGCACGGCCGTGGCGCCGTTTTTCTTGAACTCCGCCGGCACATATTCCACGTTGCCGCCCGGGCAGCCGCCGCAGGTCGAGAAGCCGACGATCTCCACTTCTTCATCGCGGGGATAAACGGCGAACGCACCGGCCCGCTCGCGCAGCGCCCGAAAGCACTTGCCCCCGCCGCAGTCCTTGTAGCGGGCACAGATGATGATGCCGATCTTGGCCATGAAGCTCCTCCTTTCAGGATCCGGACGGCGCCAGGGGGGGCGGCGGCGGCCGCCCGCCCCGCCCGGGCAGCTGTCATTTGCGGTCCTGATCCTTCTGCAGCTCGGCGAGCCGCTCGCGCACGGCGTCCAGCTCGCGTTGCAGGAAGCCGGCACGGTCACTCAGGGCTTGCGCCTCCCGCTGCGGATCGGCGGAGCCGTCCGCCTTCGTCCATCCGCCGCCGCGCATCCATCTCGGCAGGCCGGTCGCACGGAACATGGTACGCCAGCCGCGTCCTCCCACGGCGGCACCGCGGAGCATGGCGCCGGCCATTCCGGATCCGCGGCCCTCGGCGGGATTCGCGCAGCCGGGCGCGGCGAAACCGGCGCAATACCCGGCCCCGCGCCTCGTCATCGGGCCCGATCCGCCGGGCCCCATCCTGTTTCCTCTCGGCATGTTCACCTCCTTATTCACCGGTCGTCAGCCGCTGCAACGGCCAGCAAAAAAATGAGCCCAGGGAAGGCAGAGGGAAGAGAAAGGGAAGAATGAGGGAAGAGCGAGTGGGAAAAGCTCTGTCCGCCCATCTTTCCCACTCTGTTTTCCCTCTGTCTTTCCCTCTGCATTTCCCTCTCTCTTCCCTGGAGCCTGGGCTTCATACTACTCCAGGGTTTTTTGGCCTCCCGTACACCGTACGCCGTCAACCGTACGCCGTCTTCAATGGCAGCCATGATGGTGCTGGCAGGCGTCGCCGGGCTGGAAGAGGGGGAGACGGCCGGCCTGGAACTCCTGCAGCGCCTTGCCCACCGTGGTCGGGCCCTCGGCCAGGTAGACGGAGATGCCGATCTCGTTCAGCTTCTGCACGGCGCGCATGCCCATCCCCTGGCAGACGACCGCCTGTACGCCCCGCTCGCTCAGGCCGGACGTCGGCTGGCACTGGCCGTGGGCGTGCTCATGCTGGCCGTTGTCCACGGCCTCGAAGGAGCCGCTGTCGGCGTCCACCACGGCGAAGATCGGCGCGCTGCCGAAGTGGCCGTACAGCTCGGAATCCATCCCGCGGTCGATCTCGATCGGAAAAGCGATCTTCATTTTATTTCTCCTTGCGTTGGATTGCGGCGATCATGACCACGCCGCCCCTGGCCGAAACGGCCGGCGCCGCGGCGGCAGATGGGGCAATGGGCGGGCCAGGGCCCGCCGGCGTCCTGTAGCCAGCGGTGGCGGCAGGAGCCGCAGACGAATTCGCGCTCCCCGGCCTGCACGGTGCCGCCGGCGATGCGCAGCACCTTGCCGTTCACCAGGCAGTCGGCGGCCTTGCGCCGGGCGGCGGCCACGACGTTGCCGAAGGTCTGGCGCGACACGCCCATGCGGGCGGCGGCCTGCTCGTGGTACAAGCCCTCCAGGTCGGCCAGGCGCAATGCCTCGAGCTCGTCCAGGGCCAGGGCCACTTCCGGCAGGTCCTTGGCGGGGATCCCGGCCGGCTTGAAGAACACGGCGTCGGGCACGAATCCCACCCGCCGGCACTTGCAGGGCCTAGGCATGAGCAGCTTCTATTATTAGCATATGCCAATTATAATACCGCCACAGAGAAAAAACAACTACTCTAATAAGGATAAAGTAAAAAGGTAAAAGGAAAAAGTGAAAGCCACAGCACGAAATGTTCGGGAACGAATCGCGTGAACCGGATGCAAACCTGCGAGCCATTGCCCGCAGTCTTACTTTTACCTTTTACCTTTTTCCTTTTACCTTGCCAAGGATCCGCTTCGCTGTTCTGATCTACTTCTTCCAGCGGAAGCTGTCCGCGTCGCCGCGGTTCGTGCTCCAGGTGCCCACGGCGGTGCCGTTGGCCCAGGTTCCGCCCATGCCGGGGATATCGCCGCTATAGACGTATTTTTCCAGGTTGCCGTAGGTCAGCGTGATCTTGCCGCCCTTGGCGGTCCAGGTCCCCTGGTAGCCGCGGCTGTCGAGGAACGTTCCCGCGAGGCGGTCAGCGCCCGCCAGCATCAGGTCGAAGTTCGTGGACTTGCTGGCCGAGTCGGTCGACGTCACGTACCAGGGGCCGCGGGGATCGAACAGGCGGGCGTAGAGCACCGTGTCGTGGTAGATGGTGATGGAGGAGCTGGAGTCCTCGGCGCCGTTGTCGACCAGGACCTCGACCGTCTCGCGGGTGTCGGTCGCCCCGTACGAGTACTCGACCTCGTCCAGGTCGTAGTGGGTGTAGGTGCCCTCCGACGGGATGCCCCAGATGCCGTCCTCGAGGATGATCTGCAGGCTGTACTCGGGGTGCTTGAGGAACTTGCAGCCGGCCAGCGGCAGCAGCATGATGCAGGCGGTCAACAGAAGGCCGAGTGTTCGCTTCATGGGCTAGGCTCCTCTCAGGTGGAAGGCAATATTATAGTATAAATCAAACGAATAGCCAAATCTTGCAGGGCTCAAGGGAAGAGAGAGCGAAGGCAGAGGGAAGAAAAAGTGGGAAAGAGCCTTTCCCACTCACTCCTCCCTGTATCTTCCCCTCTTTCTTCCCTCTGCCTTCCCTGAGATCGTTTCCCGGCTTTTCTCGTCACTCGTCACTTGTCACTCGTCACCCTGGCCTCGCTGCAACTCTCATCGACACCCGGCCGTCTTATATGGTACAGTATGCAAGAAACCACCCCATCCCATGTTGAAGCTCATGCGGGCGAAAGAACCGACAGGACGAGATGATCGCGCCGCCGAGGGCCGGACCCGGCGGCGGATCGTCGTTCTCTCCATCCTGCTGCACGTGCTCGTGCTCTCCCTCTGGAACTCCATGCTGGTGCTCGACTGGGCGGCGCTGCTGCCGGTGGCCGCCGCCGCGCCGGCGAAGGCCGCGCCCCTGGTCTTCGACCTGCAGCCGCCCGACATGCCCCGCGAGGTGATCGCCACCCCGGACGACGCCCGCACCGCGAAAGCGCCGCGCGACGCCGATTTCCTCTCCGACAAGAACGCCCTGGCCCGCGACCAAGAGCCGGCCCCGGGGCTGCCCGTGACCGGCGTCCCCTTCTCCCGCGGCGACCTGCCGACCCACAACATCCCCGTCCCGCCTCCCTCCCCTGAGCGGCGGGAGCGTCCGGAGCCGGAGCGCCGCAGCCCCGAGCCGGGCCGCGAGAGCGAGGCCCCCGACCTGAGTTTCGATCCTTCCGGCCAGGCCGCCCCGCCGGGGGGCAAGCCGGCCCAGCCGCCCGGCCGCCCCTTCCGCTTCGACCTGCCCGAGGTGCCGCACCGCCAGCTGGAGGGGCGCGCCGGCGAGGCGGGCGGCCTCTCGTTCAACACCTACGACTGGGACTTCGCCCCCTACATGCTGGCCCTGAAGCGGCGCATCGGCGGCAACATCTTCCCGCCCCTGGCCTACAGCATGCTGGGCATGATCGACGGCGACACGCAGCTGCGCTTCAAGATCTACCCCGACGGCCGGCTGGCCGACCTGGAGCTGCTGGGCTACAGCGGCCACCGCACGCTGATGGAGACCAGCCGCTCGGCCATCACCATCTCGGCCCCCTTTCCCGCCCTGCCGGCCGACTTCCCCAAGCCCTACCTGGAAGTGACCGCGCGCTTCACCTATTTCGTGCGACGCTAAGAGAGGAGCCCCATGAAGAACATCCTGGATTTCCTGGTCAAGGGCGGCATCATCATGATCCCCCTCTTCCTGTGCTCGGTCACCGCCCTGGCGGTGGTGATCGAGAAGGCGGTCACGCTGCGCCGGCGGCGCATCATCGTCCCCGAGGTGGTCAGCGTGCTGGACAACGTCAAGGGGGCCGGCGACTTCGCCCTGGCCCTCGCCGTCTGCGAGAAGAACCGCGGCTCCTTCGCCAACATCGCCCGCCTGGCGCTGGAGAACCGCGCCCTGCCCCGCGAGGAGCTCAAGGAGTCGCTCGGCGACCAGGGCCGGCAGGAGGTGCACCGGCTGGGCCGCGGCCTGGGGGTGCTGGAGACGGTCGCCGGCATCGCCCCGCTTCTCGGCCTGCTGGGCACGGTGCTGGGCATCCTGAAGGTCTTCAAGGTCATCTCGGTGATGGGCGTCGGCCAGGCGACGGCGCTGGCCGGCGGCATCTCCGAGGCGCTCATCACCACCATCGCCGGCCTGTTCATCGGCATTCCCGCGCTGGTGGCCTACAATTATTACTCGGACCGGACCGAGTCGCTGGTCCTGGAGATGGAGAACCACTCCAACCGCCTGCTGAACAAGATCCACGCCCTGCAGGCGGGCGCGGGGGAATGACGTGCGCCTGCAGACGCGGCCGCGGCGGCGGGCGTTCATCAACATCACCTCGCTGATCGACGTCATCTTCATGCTGCTGCTCTTCTTCATGATCAGCTCCACCTTCCTGGAGCAGCCGGGGATCAAGCTGGAGCTGCCCAAGGCCAGGGCCGAGGCCGTCGGCGAGCCCCGGGAGTACGTCCTGACCTTCGGCCGCGGCGGCGAGCTGTTCCTGAACCGCCAGGCGGTGGGCCTGGAGGGCCTCGAGGCGGCGGTGCGCGACGCCCTGCCGCGGATGAAGGACGCGGCGCTGGTGCTCAAGGCCGACCAGGAGGTCTCCCACGGCCTGGTGGTGCGCATCATGGACCTGGCCCGCCGCGGCGGCGTCAAGAAGCTCATCATCGGCACAAAAGCCGAGAACTAGCAGAACTAAGTGACAAGTAACGAGTAACGAGTGACGAGAAACCGCAAGAACCCGACCTCTTGCTGTTTTCTTCCTTGTCACTTGTCACTTGTCACTCGTCACTTAGCTCCTTTCTTTTGACACCTGTGACGAGTAACGAGTGACGAGTAGCCGCATTTTTTACGATCGATAGTTCTGACACCTGCTTTCAGAATTCGTTCTGGGGCCTGTTACCTTCCTCGTCACACGTCACGGGTCACTTGTCACTGAGCTGCATTCTTTCATATCATTGCGGCTCCTTGTCACTTGTCACTTGTCACTCGTCACTGAGCTCCTTTCTTTTGACACCTGCTTCCCGGGATGCTATCATAAACTCACGATTCCGGTCGCGAATCACGACATGAAAACGCTGGAAGTGGAAAATATCCGCAAGTCTTTCCGCGGGCGGGTGGTGGTCGACGGCGTGAGCCTCACGGTCGGCGCCGGCGAGGTGGTGGGCCTGCTCGGCCCCAACGGCGCCGGCAAGACCACCACCTTCCTGATGATCCTGGGGCTGCACCGCCCCGAGGCCGGGGTCATCCGCCTCAACGGCCGCGACATCACCCGCGTGCCGGTCTACCGCCGCTCGCGGCTGGGCATCAGCTTCCTGCCCCAGGAGCCCTCGATCTTCCGGGGCCTGAGCGTCGAGGACAACCTGCGCGCCATCGCCCAGATGCGCCGCGTCGGCGGCCGGGCCGACATCCCGCGCATCCTGGACGAGCTGGGGCTGGCCGAGATCCGCTCGCGCAAGGCCTACATGCTGTCCGGGGGCGAGCGGCGGCGGCTGGAGATCGCCCGCTCGCTGGTGCTGGCCCCCGACTTCCTGCTGCTGGACGAGCCGTTCGCCGGCATCGACCCCATCCAGATCAACGAGCTGCAGCAGCTGATCCAGGGCTTCCGCCGCCGCGACATGGGCGTGGTGATCACCGACCACAACGTGCGCGAAATCTTGAAAATCACGGACCGTTCCTATATCATTCACTCCGGCCAGGTGATCTTCGCGGGCCCGTCGGAGGAGCTGATCGCCGATGAACGCGTCAAGAGGGACTACCTCGGCAGGGAATTCAGGTGGAACTAGGCCATGACCATTAAGATGCAGCTCAAGGGCACGCAGCAGCTGACCATCACCCCGGTGATGCACTACTTCATCCAGCTCCTGGCCGACAACCACCTCGAGCTGGCCGAGACGCTGCAGAACGAGGCCGAGTCCAACCCCATGCTGGAGATCGAGACCAGCGAGCCGGAGCCGCGCGAGGAGGAGGCCAACGACATCACGAAGCGCATCGACCGCGCCGACGCCTCCTTCATGACCCCCTACGAGGACCAGGGCTTCTTCCGCCGCGACCCCGACAGCATGGACAAGAACCGCGCCCTGGAGGTGCTGACCCCCTCCAGCGTCAGCCTGGCCGACCACCTGCTGGAGCAGGCCCGCGCCGGCTTCGACCGCGAGGAGGAGATCGAGATCGCCCGCCAGGTCATCTACAACCTGGACGCCGACGGCTACCTGAAGATCGAGATCGCGTCCATCGCCTCGCTGATCGGCACCACGCCGGAGGAGATCGAGCGCGTGCGCCGGCTGATCACCCGCTTCGACCCGCCCGGCTGCGCCAGCCAGACGCTCACCGAGTGCCTGCTGGCCCAGGTCGGCGAGGGGCCCGAGGAGGAGACGCTGCGCCGGCTGGTCCAGGACCATCTCGAGGACCTGTCGCGGGCCAACCACGAGGCCATCGCCAAGCGCATGGGCGTCACCGTCGAGGAGGTGCTGCGCCTGGCGGCGCGGCTGAAGCGCCTGAACCCGCGCCCGGCCGAGGCCTTCGACCGCGGCGAGGTGGAGTACGCCGCCGTCGACCTGATGCTGATCAAGGAGAACGGCGAGTACCGCGTCGTCTACCTCGACGAGGGGCTGCCGCGCCTGACCCTGTCCCAGTACTACCACGACATGCTGGACAAGGCGCCCGACAAGCCGACCACGGCCTACCTGCGCAACCGCTGGCGCGACGCCCAGTTCTTCATCGAGAGCATCGAGCTGCGCAAGAAGACCATCCTGCGCATCGCCGAGTTCCTGGTCAAGGCGCAGAAGGACTTCCTGGACTTCGGCGAGAAGTGGAAGAAGCCCCTGACCATGAAGGACGTGGCCCGCGAGGTGGGGCTGAACGAGTCGACGGTGTCGCGCGCCGTCAGCAACAAGTTCATGACCTGGGAGAAGGGGGTCATCCCGCTCAAGTCCTTCTTCAGCTACGGACTGAAGGGCGACTTCGGCTTCTCCCACGCCGTGGGCACCATCAAGGACAAGATCCGCGAGCTGGTCGCCGCCGAGCCGCCGGACAAGCCGCTGGCCGACGACGAGATCGCCTCGCGCCTGGCCGCGCTGGGCATCCGCATCGCCCGGCGCACGGTGCGCAACTACCGCGAGGAGATGAAGATCGCGAGCTCCTTCGTCCGCAAAAAGGAAAATAAAATCAAAGGAGTCCAAAATGAGCATTAACTTCGTGCACAAGAATGTCAAGATGCCGGGCGCCCTGAAGGCCTTCGTGGAGCAGCACCTGGCCGACATCGAGAAGATCGCCGGCGAGATCATCGACGCCGAGGTGGTCGTCAACGAAGAAAAACTCTCATTCAAGGTGGAGCTGTCCCTGAAGACGCGCCTGGACTCGTTCCACGCGGAGCACCGCGACAAGATCCTGAAGCAGGCCCTGCGCGGCGCCCTGGCCACCCTGCGCGCCCAGGCCAAGCGCAGCAAGGAGAAGATCAAGGAAAGCAAGAAGCGCGCCGGGGCCAAGGGCATCTCCATGGCCACGGTGGGCATCGCCGCCGCCCCGCGGCGCGAGCGCGCGCCGCGCGACGACGCCGGCGAGCCGCGCGAGGGGGCCATCATGATCTCCGACAACTACTCGCGCAAGACGCTGACCGTCGAGGAGGCCGTGTTCTACCTGGGCGAGAGCGGCGAGACCGGCTACATGTTCGTCAACTCCGAGACCAACCGCCTGGCCGCCGTGTTCCGCAACGCCCAGGGCGGCATCTCGCTGATCGAGCCCAATCTCTAGCCCCGGGAGGCCGCCCATGTCCAAGGAGGTCAAGGGGATCCAGCTCTCCCAGGTGAGCGCCCTGGCGCCGCTGAAGATCGTGCGCGTCTTCAACGAGAAGGGCCTGGCCAACCTGGTCAGCCACCCGCGGCCGCAGCGGCCGGGGCTGGGCCTGAGCGGCTACCTCAAGCACATCCATGCCGGCCGCATCCAGATCTTCGGCAAGACCGAGGCCGGCTACCTGGCCAGCCTGAAGGACGACGAGCGCGGCCGCTGCCTGCGCAACTATTTCGCCCTGCGGCTGCCGGGGGTGATCGTCGCCGAGAGCATCGAGCCCGAGGCCGACTGGATCGCCGCCGCCGCCCGCCACAACACGCCGCTGCTGGTGTCGGAGCTGCACACGGCGCCGCTCATCTCGCGCCTCAACGCCTACCTGTACCAGTACTTTTCCAAGACCATCAAGATGAACGGCGTGTTGATGGACATCATGGGCCAGGGGGTGCTGATCACCGGCGCCTCGGGCATCGGCAAGAGCGAGACGGCCCTAGAGCTGGTCAACAAGGGCTACCAGCTGATCGCCGACGACGTCGCCGAGTTCTACATCGACTCCAACGACGAGCTGGTCGGCCGCGCCAACGAGGTCATCAAGAACCTGATGGAGGTGCGCGGCCTGGGCATCATCAACGTCAACGACATCTTCGGCGCCTCGGCCGTGCTCGACGAGAAGAGGCTCAACCTGGTCATCAACCTGGAGAAGTGGGACCCCAAGAAGAAATACGACCGCCTGGGCGAGGACAACCTCTACTTCAAGATCCTCGGCCTGGAGGTGCCGCTGATCAACCTGCCGGTGGGGCCGGGCCGCAACCTGTCGACCATCATCGAGGTGGCGCTGCGGAATTTCCTGGCCAAGAAGGCCGGCCGCCTGACCTACCTGGAGTCGCGCGGCTCCACCGCGCCGGCGGCGCCGGGCGCCGCCTCCGTGACCGAGGAGCCGCCTAAGGGGGACAGCACGACATGATCAAGAGCGTCATCATCACCCACGGCAGCCTGGGCCGCGAGCTGGTGCAGGTTGCCGAGAAGATATTGGAGCAGAAGCTGGACATCGAGGTCATCGCCTTCGACTGGCAGGGCGACGGCAGCGCCATGATCCGCCAGCTGGAGGCGTTCATCGCCCGCCAGGCCGGCCACAAGGTCGTCATCTTCACCGACATGTTCGGCGGCTCGCCTTCGAACGTGTCCACGCGCTTCATCGGGCCCAACGTCGAGGTGATCTCGGGCATCAACCTGCCGGGGCTGCTGAAGTTCTTCTGCTGCGACGAGCCCAACGGCGCCTTCCGCCAGATGGTCAAGAAGGTGGAGCAGGAAGCCAAGAACGGGATCAACATCATCAGCGAATACCTAGGAGAAAAAAAATGATCGAGAAGAAGCAGCAGATATTCAACAAGCTGGGGCTGCACGCCCGGGCCGCCGCCAAGCTGTCCCACCTGGCCAACATGTTCAGCGCCGACATCTACCTCATCTTCAACGAGGACAAGGTCAACGCCAAGAGCCTGCTGGGCATCCTGACCCTGGCCGCCTCGGTGGGCAACGAGATCATCCTGCAGGCCGCCGGCGCCGACGAGAAGGAGGCCATCCAGGCCATCGGCGACCTGTTCGACCGCAAGTTCGACGAAGAGATCTGATGCGGCGCATCACCGGCAAGGCGGTCTCCCCCGGCATCGCCATGGGGCGCGCCCTGCTGCACAACACCACCCGCCAGGAGATCCTGGCCGAGCCCATTTCGCCGCGGGCGGTGGAGCGCGAGACCTGGCGCCTGGAGAACGCCGTCAAGAAGTCGCGCGCCCAGCTGAAGAAGATCCACCTCGGGCTGCAGAAGGTCATGGGCAAGGACGCCGCCTTCATCATCGAGGCCCAGCAGATGCTGCTCACCGACAGCCAGCTGCTCAACGAGATCAAGGGGGCGATCTCCGCCAAGCTGGTGAAGGCCGAGTGGGCCATCCGCCTGGTCGAGCGCCATTACCAGGAGATCTTCCGCTCCATCCCCGACCTCACGTTCAAGTCCAAGGGCAACGACGTCTCTGACGTGCTCAACCGCCTGATCGCCAACCTGCGCAGGGCCCCGGCAACGAAGCCGGCCGCCGGCGCCCTCGCCGGCGCCCCTCCCGGCCAGTACGTGCTGGTGGCCGACGACATCAGCCCCTCCGAGGCGGCCACGCTGATGAGCAACCGCCGCCTGCTGGGCCTGGTGCTGAACAAGGGCGGCGAGACCTCGCACACGGCCATCCTGGCCCGCACCCTCGGCATCCCCGCCATCCTGGACACGGGGAACGCCACCGAGCTCATCGCCAGCGGCGACACCGTGGCCCTGGACTCGGTCGCCGGAGAGGTCATCGTCCAGCCCACCCCCGACGCCGCCCTGGAGATCGGCCGCAAGATCGAGCAGTTCGGCCAGTACCGCGAGCAGCTGAAGGCCCTCAGCCAGCTGCCGGAGCTGACCCGCGACCGCCATCCCTTTCACCTCTACGCCAACATCGAGCTGCCCTTCGAGAGCGAGGTGGTGCAGTCGTTCGGCGCCAAGGGCATCGGCCTGTTCCGCACCGAGTTCCTCTACCTCGACTCCAAGATGAGCATCTCCGAGGAGGAGCAGTGCCTCATCTACAAGAAGATCGCCCAGAACGTCTACCCGCACCCGCTGGTCATCCGCACCTATGACCTCGGCCGCGACAAGTCGGACCCGACGCGGCCGCGGCGCGAGGACAACCCCTCGCTGGGGCTGATGGCCGTGCGCCTGTTCCTCAAGGAGCGCGAGCCCTTCAAGGTGCAGATCAAGGCCGTGCTGCGCGCCAACGCCAGCGGCAACATCCGCATCCTCTTCCCCATGGTCACCGAGATCGAGGAGGTGCGCGCCATCCGCGAGATCATGGCCGAGGCCCGGCGCGAGCTGCAGCGCGCCGGCACGCTGCCCAAGAAGGACGTCAAGGTGGGCATCATGCTGGAGATCCCCGCCGCCGTGCGCCTGATCCGCCACCTGGGCGACGACGTCGACTTCTTCTCGGTGGGCAGCAACGACCTGATCCAGTACCTGCTGGCCGTCGACCGCAACAACGCCGACGTCGCCCACCTGTACAGCCCCTTCCACCCGGCCTTCGTCCACATCCTGAAGGAGATCCGCCAGGAGGTGGACCGCGCCGGCAAGGAGGTGACCGTCTGCGGCGAGATGGCCGGCCAGCGCCTGCCGGCGCTGATGCTGCTGGGGCTGGGCTTCACCTGCTTCTCGATGAACGCCCTGGCCATCGCCGAGATCAAGCGCGTCTTCACCCGCGTCGACCTTGCCCGGCTGCGGCGCATCGTCGCCCGCCTGGACCGCCTGGGCTCGCGCTCCGAGATCGAGGAGCTTCTCAGGACCGAGATCGACAGGGCGTATCCGGGGCTGCTGCAGGGCTGACAGGGCTCGGCATACGGCATACGGAAGAAAAACCTATAAGAGCATCGAGGTTCCACGTACCACGTTCCACATACCATTTCAGGTCTTGATAACCTCCCAGTCCGTCGAGGTTCCACGTACCACGTACCACGTTCCACGTTGAAAGAGAAATAAACAGAAACAGCATCAACCGATCGATTGCCGTTCCGAATCACGAATTACGGATCACGAATTACGATTGGTCGAGTTTATGGCTGCTACTGGTCACGCGTCACGCGTTACGCGTCACGATAGTTCGAAAAAGCTTCCTGCCGTGCGCCCAGGTCCATTTACCGTCGCGACCGGGGTGAACGTCATGGCTTCCTGCGCCCCCGGAGCCAGCCGACGAGCATCAGCACCCCGCCGAAGAGCCAAAAGGCGAAGCCGGTGACGGCGAAGAGGATCTGCGGCATCCGCGCCGCGTCGGCATAGCGGCCGGAGACGAGCGCCGCGATGACCGCTGCGCCGCCGCCGGCGAAGAAGAAGATCACCCCGAAGAGGATGAATATATAGCCCACGAGAAGTCCCATGCGTCCCCCGCCAGGCCTGAAGCGAGCCCGGGAGCATGGTAGCAGCGATGCGCCCCGTTTTCAATTCCCGACGAGCCGCCAGAAAGGCAAAGGGAAATCAAGCCGGGGCAGAAATCAAGAAAAGGCTTTTCCCACTCTGTCTTCCCTCTCTCTTCCCTTTCTCTTCCCTCATTCTTCCCTGAGCACTTTTTTCATTCCACGTGCCGCAGGTAGACGTTCCTAACCTGGTTCATCAATTCGTGGATGTTCTCGCGGCCGAAACCCTGCGTGGCCACCGGCTTCTCGATGACGAACTCGACGCGGCCGGGGCGGAGCAGCAGGCTGCCGCGGCGGTTGACGCGGTAGGCGCCCTTCTGCACCAGGGGCAGTATGTCCAGCCCGGTCTCCAGGGCCAGCAGGAAGCCGCCCTTCTTGAACGGGCCCAGCCGGCCGTCGCGGGTGCGCGTCCCCTCGGGCAGGACCATGAAGGAAAATTCCCGCCGCTTGCGGATCAGGTCCGCGGCGCGGCGCAGCGATTCCATGGCCTTGATGCCGCTCTTGCGGCTGACCGGGACCTGGCCCATGCGCCGGATCACCCAGCCGTAGACCGGCCAGTCGAAGTGGCTCTCTTCCTCGATGCCCCGGGCCCAGCCCGGGAAGGCGGAGTAGAAGACGAAGGCGTCCAGGATGTTGACATGGTTCAGCATCAGCAGGTACTGGCGGCCGGGGGCGAAATTCTCCCTCCCCGAGACGGTGATGCGGATCCCGCAAAGCCACACCAGGGAGCGGCACAGTCCTTTCAGCCAGGACTCGAAAATGCGGCCGGCCCGGAATATCCCGATCAGGAGCAGGCAAAACCCGCCGAGGGAGAACCAGGTCCAGCCGATCCCCCAGATGACGAGCGAGCGGGCGAGGGCAGCGGCTTTCCTCATGCCAGCACCGTGAGGGCGGCGGGCAGCACCCGCAGCCGCAGCGGCGTGCGACCCAGCAGCTCGCCGTCGGCCATGAGCCGCTGCGGCGGGTCGGCCTTCACCGTCAGCCCGGCGACCAGGCGGCTCCAGACCCGGGGATGCCGCAGGTGGCCTCCGGAGAAGACGCGGGCGAAGATGGCCAGCATGTCGCGGCGGCTCGCTCCCTGGAAGGCGACCAGGTCGGCGCGGCCGTCGCCCGGGTCGGCCATGGGGGCGATCTTCATGGCCCCGCCGGTGAACCTGGAGTTCGAGACGACCAGGGCGGAGTCGGCGATCTCCCGCTCCTCGCCGTCCAGGGTCAGCCGCAGGCGGTTGCGCAATCCGCGGGCCAGGCGCAGCAGCACGGCAAGGCTGTAGCCGGCGGCGCCGAGCCCCTTCAGCTTCTCGTTGGTCAGCTTCAGGATGTCGGCGATCAGCCCCACGCCCAGGATGTTGAGGAAATGGCGCCGGGCCTCCCGGCCGCTGTCGTCATAAACGGCCTCGACCACGTCGACGGGGCGGCGCCGGCCGGCCAGGATGGCGGCCACGGCCTCGCCCCAGGTGCCCAGCGAGAAATCGCGCAGGAAGGAGTTGCCGGTGCCGGCCGGCACCAGCCCCAGTTCGAGGCCGGGGGCCGGGGCGCCGGCGGCGAACATGCCGCTGACCACCTCGAAGGGGGTGCCGTCACCGCCCACGCAGATGACCCTGCCGTAGCCCTCGGCCAGCGCCTCGCGGCCGAAGTCCAGCGCCTGGCCGGGCCGCTCGGAGACCCGCAGCGCCAGCGCGGGGAAGCGCGGCTCGAGCATGGCGCGCACGGCGGGGAAGATCCGCGCGCCGCGGCCGCCTCCGGCGTGGGGGTTCACTACGAGCATGGTTTTCTGGTCCGGGGCCATGCAGGGCTTATAGCACAGGCAGGGCGCGGTGGCAAATAATGGACTTGGCGTACGGCTGACGGCGGACGGCAGACGGCTGGAAGCTTTCCGAGCTATCGTGACGCGTGACGCGTGAGGAGAAAATGCACCCGGCGAAAGGAGAGGGCAACGTGATCAGTGATTTGTGATTGGTGATTAGTGATTAGTAAAAGCAATAGATCGATCTACGCTGTTCCAATCACTGATCACTAATTACCAATCACTTACTGTAGCTCGACCCATGAGGCTGCTACCACAAAAAATTCGTTGCCAGCTTCAGCACCTGGCTGCTCACCCAGTAGATGTCGCCGTCCCTGGCGAAGAACAGGTACTTGCCATCGGGGCTCACCATGGGGAAACCGGCCCGACTGCCGCCATTGTTGGCCTCTCCCAGGTAACGGGGACGGGACCAGGAATCGCCGGGAGTGCGGAAACTGATGAAAAGACCGTACTGGCCCTGAACGTTCAGCCTGGGGCCCCGCTCGAAAAGGAGGAAGCTCTCGTCCGGCGCGATATATGGGTGCGTCTCCTGGTCGTCGCTGTTGATCATCCTGGGCAGCAATTCGCGCGGGGAGTAGGCGCCTTTTCGCAGCCGCGAGCGATAGATGTCGCCGCCGTCCCGCTCGATCCCGGCGAAATACAGCGTTCCATCCCGGGTGGCGCTCGCATGGAACTCGCGGTTGGTGGTGTTGATCGCGGGCCCGGCGTTCCGGGGGACGGACCAGCCGGCGGCGGTCCGCTCCACGAACCAGACATCCGTATCCTTTTGTTCGCCCTGTCCGTCCAGGGGGCGATCGCTGCCGAAAAAAAGCCGTTTGCCATCGGGGGCGAACATCGGCTCGATGTCATCCCAGCGGCCGGAAAACGACGCCGGCCGCGGGACCGTCCAGCGGTCGCCCCCGTCCTCCCGCCTCATGAAGCGGATCGTCCGCCTGTCATCGAGCGAACCGCCCTCGAGCCTGGTGAAGTAAAACTCACGCCCGTCCGGGGAGAACGCGCATCCGATTTCAGGGCATTCATCGGTGCTCACGACGCCTGGCGCAAAGATCTCCGGCCGCACGCCAGGGGGACTCTGCCCAAGATAGTTGCCCGCGACCCGTGGCCTCTCATAGTAGCCGTCCCGATAGACTTCGCTCCGGGACAGGTTGCCATCGGGATCCCATTCGTACAACGCCCCGTGCGGCAGGCCGTCTTTGTACTCCCAGGCGCTCTTTTTCCGGCCATTCTCATGGTAGTCGACCCACGGCCCGTGCCGTTGCCCTTCCCGATACAGACCCTCCATGCGGATGCGGCCATCCGGGTACCACAGCGTCAGTTTCCCGTGCGGGCTGCCCAGCCGGTATTCCTGCTCAAACGCTTTTTTGCCGCTCAGGAAGTAACCGCTGGTCCGGCCATGCGCTTTCCCGTCCTTGCGCTCCTGCACCAGCTTGACGCCGCCAGCCTTGAAATACTCCACATGCCGCTCCGCCTTCCGGCAGGCCGCGACGCCGGCGATGAGCAAGAACGCCAAGAAAAGAGGCCGGCCTATTCCCATGCGAACCTCCCTCCCGTCACCTGCCCATTCTACAGGAATTCATGCGCAAAGTGAAAGAACAGATGCCATCGCCGGAAGGAAGCCGAGAAAGGGGACGCCGCGCCATGGGGGCCGCGGCGTCCCAGGGAGGAGGAGAAACGATGATCAGGAAACCCGCATCAGTGGAAGTGTCGGCAAGGAAGCCCAGAGTCGGTTCATTGCCTTGCTGACACTGACACTGTCACTGACACTCATCTTATTTGGCTTTCTTGATGGTGCCCAGCACCTTCTCCTTGTCGATCTTTTTGGTGCAGAAGAACCAGTCGTGGCAGGTGACGCCCGCCTCCTTGCCCTCCATGCGCTCCTTGGCCACGCCGCAGGAGCCGGCGGTGGGCACGATGACGTCGTCGCCCGGGCGCCAGTCGGCCGGGGTGGCCACGCCGAAGGCGTCGGCGGTCTGCAGCGCCTGCAGCACGCGCAGCAGCTCGTCGAAGTTGCGGCCCATGCTCAGCGGATAGTAGATGATGGTGCGGATGATCCCCTTGGGGTCGATGAAGAAGACGGCGCGCACGGCCTTGGTCGAGCTCTCGCCCGGCTGCATCATGCCGTACATCTTGGCCACGTTCATGGTGATGTCCTCGATCAGCGGGAACTTCACCTCGACGTTCTTCATCCCCTTGTACTCGATCTTGTCCTTGATGGTGCGCAGCCAGGCGATGTGGCTGTACAGGCCGTCGACCGAGAGGCCGACCAACTGGCAGTTCAGCTCGCTGAACTTCCCCTCCATGCTGGCGAAGGTCATGAACTCCGAGGTGCACACCGGGGTGAAGTCGGCCGGGTGGCTGAACAGGATGACCCATTTCCCAGCGTACTGCTCGGGGAAGTTGATCTCGCCCTGGGTGGTGACGGCCTTGAACGACGGCGCTTTGTCGCCGATCCGAGGCATGCTGACGGTCGCGTTCTGTTCCATGTTTATTTTCTCCTTTGTTTTGATTTTGCTTGGCTCTCCGCGGCGAGGCAGGCAGCGCAGGTGCCGTAGAAGCGCACGGTATGGCCGCTGATGCGGTGAGGCGACAGGCGACGGGCCTCCGCGGTGATCCCCTCGGCGGCGGGCATGTCCAGGTCACTGACCGCGCCGCAGCGCTCGCACACGAAGTGGTAATGGCCGGAGGTGACGGCGTCGTAGCGCACGGTGCCGCAGCCGAACTCCCCCGCCTGCAGCCGCCCCTCCTCGAGGAGGATGGCGATGTTGCGGTAGACGTTTCCCAGGCTCAGCCGGGGCATCTCCCGTTTCAGAGCGCCGTACACTTCCTGGGCGGTCGGATGACTGTTGGAGGCATGTATCGCCTCGTAAATCCGCTCGCGTTGCTTGCTGTTCCGCCTGTGTAATTGCATTTTAATATTAATTCTTATTATTAATTATAGTATCGTTATTCACTTTTGTCAACCAGTGTACCGATCCAGTTGAACTCAGGGAAAGACAAAGGGAAGAATGAGGGAGGAGAGAGGGAGGATAGAGTGGGAAAAGCCATATCAGATGGTTTTTTCCTCTTTTTATGCGTCGTTCATTGCTGCTACTATCACTACCACTACCACTTAGATTCTGAGAGTTCCGCTTCCACTCTGTCTTCCCTGGAGCCCATTCATGATATACTGGCTTCATGAACACGACGAGCTCGTTCTGCGGCTTCCCCAAGGCCACACTGACGTTCCTGCGCGAGCTGAAGAAGAACAACGACCGCGAATGGTTCGCCGCCCATCGCGGCGAATATGAGGAGGCGGTGATGGCGCCTGCCCGGGCCTTCGTCATGGCCCTGGGCGAGCGGCTGCGGCGCCTGGCGCCGGCCGTCCGCTTCGAGCCGCGGGTGAACGGCTCGATCTTCCGCGTGCAGCGCGACACCCGCTTCAGCGCCGACAAGACACCCTACAAGACCAACCTGGGGGTCTATTTCTGGGAGGGCGCGGTCCGGCGCATAGACAGCTCGGGATTCTACTTTCACATCGAGCCGCCGGTCCTGATCCTGGGAGGCGGCATGTACGTGTTCTCACGCCCGTTCCTCGCCCTCTATCGCCGCGCCGTCGCCGACCCGGCCATCGGACCTGAGCTAGCCGCCATCGTCCGCCGCATCGCCGCCCGGCCCGGCTTCGCGGTCGAGGGCGCCCGCTACAAGCGCCAGCCCGCCGGCTTCGACGCCGACCCCGAGACCGCCCCCCTGCTCCTGCACGACGGCCTGTACGCCGGCTGGGAGGGGCGCATTCCCCCGGAGCTGCACTCCCCCGATCTGGTCGGCTTCAGCCTGGAAAAGTTCAAGGTCATGCTGCCGCTGCACCGCTGGCTTTGCGATCTCGCCAGCGGCAAGATCAAGCCGTAGGAACCAGTGGTAGTGATAGTGGTAGTGGTAGGAAAGCCA
The DNA here is from genome assembly GCA_027318645.1 of Candidatus Aminicenantota bacterium. Classification (GTDB taxonomy): domain Bacteria; phylum Acidobacteriota; class Aminicenantia; order UBA2199; family UBA2199; genus UBA2199. Next base: position 11,029 of record DAHVOV010000221.1, on the reverse strand, counting down.
GATCAATGAATATTGGCTAGCTCAAAATTTCTCTTGAAACTATTCAGTTCTAGTTCTTTTAATTGCTGTTGCTATCACTATCACTACCACTACCACTAAGAGCTGGGACCGTAAGCTCATTCTCCTAGAATCCCACGAAATTGGGATGGAAGCCGAAGTGGTTGTTCTCCGCCAGGGCGCCGCTCTCGCCGGTGCCGAAGTAGACGCTCAGGGTGCTGCTGGCGCAGCGCCGCAGGACGACCGTGGGCGTCAGGATGCGGAACTGGCCCTGCTCCATCGCCGAGACCTCGAAGGCGCCCAGGGGTTCGCTCCCCTCCTGGAACCGGTTGCTGGAGTCGCGGTAATACCACGAGTGGACAACGCGCACCGTCCCGCGCCGGATCGGATCGCGGCCGCAGTTCTGCACAGTGATCTCCAGGCGGATGCGCACGCTGGTGCCGTCAAATCCCTCGAGGTCCTCGGGACGGATGGCCACCTGGCAATCCTCGCAGGTGGCGGTGTAGTTCCGGCCCAGGCGCAGCGATACGAAGCGGCTGTCGCGCTGCTCCCAGCAGAAGCTGCGCTGCATGACATTGTTGTTGTAGTCGCTCTCGGTGACGGCGCGGTTGGGATTGACGTCGAAGCGGAAGAGCACGTCGCACTTCCGCGCGAACAGCTCGGGCCGCAGGTCGGCCAGCGCCACGGTCGTGGGGACGTTGCGCCGCAGGCTGACGGGGATGCGTTGCTGGACGGCGTGGCCCAGGCCCATCCCCATGCAGTAGTGCTGCAGGATCAGGATGCCGTCGTAATCAGCCCCCTGGTCGGTGACCCTGACCGTGAAGCCCTTGCGGCCGCCGCCGCGCTCCTCCAACAGCGGATCGCCGACGATGAAGTCGTGGCCGCCGCCGCCCGGGGCGGGCGTGATGGTGAAGTCGCGGTCGGAGTCGTCCATGTGGCTACCGGACTGATGCTGGATGCGGATGCGGTAGCCGCCCCCGGAGGCGACGCGCCCTCCAAAAATGTCTCCCACCGTCCAGGGGAAGGTCCCGACCCGCGCGTCGGGCACGGTGCCGACCCCGCCGACATAGGCGCCGTCCTTGAGCAGGCTGATGGCCGCGGCTCCGGTGGTCAGGCCGCGGACGCTCCAGGTGATGGAGTGGGTGCTGAGCTGCGGCCAGGATTCGCCGCCGTTGGGCGAGGTCAAGGTGATCGAGTACGCGGCGGGGGTCTCGTCGGGCGGCTCGCCAGAACCGGCCTCGGCGATGGTGAAGGCGGCGTCGCTGATGTCCTTGATTCCGCCGTCCATGGCCGCCACGCGCACCTTGTAGCGGCCGGCGCCGGCGGAGCCGCCGATGATCTCGCCCACGGTCCAGCGATAGGGGGAGCTGCCCGGGGCCAGCTCGCCCGCGATCTGGCCGGCGATGCCGCCGCCGTCGTTGACCAGGATGATCTTCACGTTCTGGTCCAGGCGGGTCGCCGTCCAGCGGATGTCGTATCCCGTGCCGATGGTCAGGGTCTCGCCGCCGTTGGGCGCGTCGACGTGGATGGATTGCGCCGCCAGCGGCGCGATGGTCAGCAGCGCGGCCGCGATGAATGCCATGGTCCTGTTCATGTGCCCTCCCAAGTGCCGTTTCGTAGGGAATTGTATATGAACTGTCAGCGATTATCTCACAGTCAGACAAGTGTTAGTGTTAGTGTTTGTGTTAGGAACAGCATGGGAACAGGCAATCGTGACGGGTAACGCGTGCCGGGTGACAAGCAGCAGCCATAAACTCGAACAATCGTAATTCGTGATTCGTGAAGGCAATCGGTATACGGTGCACGGTGTACGGTTTACGGTAAAGCCATAACCGTGAACCAGGCCATTTAATTGCTGCTGCCGTCTACCGTATACCGTCCACCGTCCACCAAGTTCGGTAATTCTTCCAACGTGGTACGTGGCACGTGGCACGTGGAACCTCGACGGACTGATAGTTCATTCTATTTCGTTCTTAGGGTTTCTTGTAGAAATAGACCTCGAAGCTCTCTTCTGCCTGCTTGACCAGCCAGTGCTCGAGCCCCAGGCTGACGCCCTTGTCGATCAGCGGCGCCGGCAGGAAGGGGGCGCTCAGCTTGTAGATGGCCCCCGGCGCCAGGGCGGCCAGGTCGGCCATCGCCTGGTTGACCGGCTGCTCGCCGGCGGCCAGCAGCGGCCGGGCGTCGAGCTCCCTGGCCACGCGCGCCGCGTCGAACCAGGCCGGGCGCTCCGTGCGGTAGGCCGTGCCGGCGCCGCCGGCATAGAGGTCCTGGCCCACTTCCCGGCGCAGGCGGTTGACCAGCTCCTCCACCGGGATGCTGCCGACGGCGGCCGCCTGCTGCAAGGTGGCGACCCGGGCCACGGTCCGGCGCAGCACCGGGTTCTGCAGCTTCCTGAAGGCCGGGACCATGGCGACCAGCATCGCCTCCAGCTGCGGATAGGCCTCGATCAGCTGCAGCACGCGCGTCTTGGGGGTGATGACCGGCTTGTCGTCCATGGCTCACTCCCCGTACTGCAGGATGCGCCGCTGACCGTCGAGCCGGCGGTAGCGCTCCACGTCGTGCGACACCTCGAGCGTCCCCAGGTATTCCCCCTTTTCGTTGCGCAGGGCGAAGTACTCGATGTGGACGAACTTGCCCCCCATGCGGATCCAGAAGGGGGCGCGGCTCTGGCGGCCGCTGCGGAAGTCGTCGATGATCCGCTCGACGATGTGGGCGCTGGCCGGCGGGTGGCAGTGGCGCACGTCGCGGCCGAGGATGGCGCGGTTGCGCTGGAAGACGCGCTCGGCCCCCTGGGTGAAGTAGCGCACCTTGTCGTCGCGGTCGACGAAGGTCATGTCGACCGGCACGGTGTTGAGGATGGCGAGAAGCTCCTCGAACGTGAAAGAACCGGAGGGAAGGTTAATTTTCCCCCGCGCTCCAGAAATCGCCGCCGCAATAGCACCGGCTTCCCCGGCCCCGGTCTCCTCGACACGGGGCCCTTCCGCGGAGGCGTGCCATGCGTCGGGAGGATCATAGAGGCAATAGCCGAACTGGGGCGATTGCCGCGAAATGTCCAGCCAGTCGTTCTCCGCCAGCTTGTCCAGCGCCATGGGGAAAAGGATCTCCTCCTCCTTGACCGTCATGTCGTCGATGGCCTGCAGCGCCGGTTTGAGCAGGATGCTGATGGCGGCCAGCAGCTCGTCGCGCCCCGCGTCGGGCGCCTGCAGCGCCTCGATGCTCCCTTTCAGCAGGTCGCGGATCTCGTCGTGCTTGCCCCACATCACCTTGGGCGGCCCGGTCACGCCCAGCTTCTCCAGAAAGGGGAAGACCAGGTACTCCTTGCGCTGGTAGTGCTTGTCGACGTCGAAGAGCTGGTTGAGCAGCCCGCGCAGCTCCAGGACCGCGGCCGGCAGGCCCGCCCCCGCTTCCAGCGCGGCCAGGACCTCGCGCGCCCGCGCCGTGACCTTGCGCAGCTCGGCGTTCTCGCGGCGGAAGACGTCGACCGGGTGGCCGGCCGGCACCGGCTTCTGGCCGCTGAGGTCGACGCGGCCCTGCAGCACCGCCGAGTGGGCGTCGCAGAGGCGCAGCACCTCGGACTCGGGCAGCCCCTCGCCGATCAGCTCCTGCTCGACCTCGACCACCTCGCCGTAGGGAATGGCGGCCAGGCTCTGCAGCAGCTCCCGGCGCACCGCCTCCTCTCCCTGCCCGGCGTGCAGCTTCAGGATCAGCTCCTTCAGCTTCTTTTTTCTATCCCGTGAGTTGTCGATGAGCTCGCTCATGGCCTTCTTCTCCTCCGCTGATTTTTTCTCATGATAGCCAATCGCCGGGCGGGATGCAAGGCGCGGCGGCCTCCTACGCGCAAGGGGGAAGGCCGTTCAGGCGGACCGCCCGGCCCGGTCCGCCGCCCGCCGGAGGAAATCCATGAGCCGCGACAGGGCGGCCTCGTAGGTCCGCTCGCGGGCGGCAGCGAAGCAGGCGGCCGACATGGCGCGCAGGGCCGACGGATCGGCCGAGATGCCGGCGACCCGCTGCGCCAGCCCGCCGGCATCCCCGACGTCGCAGAGCCAGCCCGTGAGCCCCGGCCGCAGGCTCTCGGCAGCGGCGCCGCGCTCGGCGGCCAGGACCGGGATGCCGTGCGCCAGCGCCTCCGGCAGGACCAGGGGCGAGACGTCGGTCTCGCGGCTGGGCAGCAGCATGGCGTCGGCAGCGATCAGGCAACGGCGCTTCTCGTCCCCGGAGACGTAGCCGAGCCACTCCACCTCCGGCCGGCCCGCCGCCCAAGCGCGGACCTTCGCAGCCAGCGGCCCGTCGCCGGCGATGAGCAGCCGCGGCGCGGGGGGAGTCAATCGCTCCCACGCGCGCATGACGGCCTCAACGCCCTTGAGGGCATCCAGCCGGCCCATGAACAGCCAGCTGACCGTTAACCCAGGGGCGCGGGAGCGGAACGACGCCTTTTCCGCCTCGATGGCGGCGATCTGCCCGGCGTCCAGGTCGACGGGATTCGGCCACAGCAGGGATTCGCCGGCGTGCCCGTGGCGGCGGTACACCGAGCGGGAATGTTCCGACAGGAACACGGTGGGCGTCCGCTCCAGCCAGCGCCGGTTCAAGCGCGCCCACAGCCCGCAGGCCGGGCAATGGCCGCGGCACGGTTTCCCTTTGCGTTCGAAGCTGTAGTGGCGGCAGAGCGGGAAGTAATCGTGGGCGAAAAACACCGCCGGGACCTTCAGCGCCAGGGCGGCGTCGAACACCGCGGGGGAAAGCCCGGAAAAATTGTGGACCAGGACGAGCCGCGGCCGCTCCTCGGCCAGGACGCGCCTGGCCTTGCGAAACGCCGTCGGGTTCCACAGGTTCTGCAGGCGCCAAAACCAGCGTGGCAGCGGCGGCAGCCTGTCCGCCCCCTTCTTGAAGACCCACCCGGCGCGGATGCGCCGGACCCTGACGCCGGAGGGAAGCACGTCGGACTCGTCGCGATGCCAGCCGGTCAGCACACAGACCTCCCAGCCGCCGGCGGCGAGCCGCTCCGCCAGGCGGCGGGCGGCCGTCTCGGCGCCGCCGGTCTCCAGGGGCGGGTAAAGGGCGCTGACCAGGCAGACCTTCATTTTCCCTCGCCCCGCTCCAGGAGGCTGGCCCTCCGCCCCCGCGCCCATCCGGCGACGCGTTCCAGGTTGAAGGGAAGAAAGGATGCGCAGAGGGTCCCCAGGGCGGCCAGGCCCAGGGCCAGCCGCCGCAACGACGGGAAGGACGTGCCGAAGGCGGTCTTCAGGGAGGAACGGAAAGAGGAGCGGGCGTCGCGCCTTTGCCGCCGCAGCAGGCGCAGCCGCCCCTCGGTCAGCAAGGCCCGGGTCTCCTCCTGGGACCAGGAGCGCTCCATGCGCCGGCGCAGCGTCCGCAGCGCTGCGGAGGCGGGGCGGCCGTCCAGGCGGGCGAAGGCCAAACGCCTCTCTCCCCGCGTGAGCTCCACGAGGCGGTTGAGGCTCTGCGAGTCACGGTGGCGGCGATACAGGCCGAGGACGGCGGACGACCCGAGGAACGGGCCCAGCTCGGCCAGCTCAAGGAAGGTCGGATGATCGGTCAGCCCCAGGCCGGGAAAGCTCCGGAAGCCGCCGATCCTCTCCAGGGCCGGGCGGCGGATCAGCACCGTCACCGGGTGGATGAAGCAGGGGCGCAGCAGCAGCGGCTCCAGGAGCGGGCCGCGGAAGTCGTTGAAATACCGGTGGAAGCCGCCCGGCAATCCCGCCAGCGTCTCCCCCAGCGGCGCGCCCTCGGGAGAAATGAGCTGCGCCCGGCCAAAGCCCAGGACGACGTCCGGCGCGCCCTCCAGCTGCGCCAGCTGCCGGCCCAGCTTCCCCGGCGGCCAAGCGTCGTCGCCTTCCAGGATGGCGATCCATTCGCCGCGCGAGCGCTCCAGCGCCTGGTTGTAGGTGTCGGCCAGCCGGCTCATTCCCCAGTTCTCGTCGTGGCGCAGCAGGCGCACGCGCGGATCGCCCGCGGCGAAGCCGGCGACGGCCGCCGCCGTCCCGTCCGTGGAGGCGTCGTCGATCACCCACATCTCCCAGGCGTCGAGATCCTGGGCCTGCGCCGAGCGGATGGCCGCCTTGATGAAGCGGCCGTGGTTGCAGGCCGGCGTGATGATCGATACCCGGGGCGGCGTCATGGGATGTACCCCAGGGCGCGCAGCTTCTCCACTGACGCGCGCGGCATGGCCCGGGCGCGCTTCGCGGGCGACGATCCTTCGCCGGCGAGCGCCCGCTGCAGGCGCCGGCGCAGGCGCCTCGCGACCTGCGGCAGCTCGCCGGCCAGGTCGCGGAGCTCGTTGGGGTCGCCGTCGAGGCGGAACAGCTGCCAGGGGGGGAACGCCGGCGGCGGCGCGGCGAAGAACGTCCCGCCCGGCGGGGCGGGCCAATGGCCGACCAGCTTGAAGCCGTCCTCGATCCAGGCCGCCTGCGGCGGGATGCGCGACCAGTTGCGGCCATCCAGGTTGGTGCAAAGCACCGGCCGCGGGCGCGGGGCGCCGCGCAGCTCCGCGAGCAGCGAGCGCCCGCGCAGCGCCGGCGGCAGCTCCAGGCCCTGATCGTCCAGCACGGTGGGCAGGACGTCGGTCAGGCTGACGGGGCGCTCGACGCTTTGCCCGGCGAACCGGCCCCCGGGGAACTTCACCAGCAGGGGGACGCGGACCTGGCGGTTGAACAGGTCGGTGCCGTGCGCCCATGAGCCGTGCTCGAAGAACTCCTCGCCGTGGTCGGACAGCAGGATGATCATGGCCCGGTCGTACAGGCCGGAGCGCCTGAGGAACGCCAGGAAGTCGCCGAAGCGGCGGTCGAACTCCCTGACCTCGCCGTCGTACAGGGCGGCGGCCTCAACGGCGCGCCGGGCGTCGCCGCAGCGGAACACGCCGGCGATGCCGCCGATGTCGCGCTCGAAATCGAATTCGCTTCGGTTGCCTGCGCCGGGAAGCAGGTCGCGCGGTGGCCGGTACGGCAGGTGGACCTGGTATGTGTGCAGGAAATAGAAGGCGGCAGGATAGCGATGGCGCGACAGATGCTGCGCCGCGCCGGCGAAGAGCCTGGCCGCCGAGTCGCTGACGAAGGGGTCGTTGGCCGCCTCGGAATAGTCGTCGAACCCGCGGTAGAAGCCGAACGCCGCCGCCACGTTGATCCCGCCCGTGAAGGCGCAGGTGACGAAGCCGCGGGCGAGGCGCTCGATCAGGAACTCCTTGTCCAGGCCCAGGGGAAAGGAAATGCTTTGCGGCGCGCCGCCGCCTGCGGCCGCCTGCTCCTCGTTGGTCACCTGGAACCTCACCCCGTGCTCGTTCTCGTTCAGCGCGGTGAACAGCGACATGTGCGACGGCAGGGTCCAGGGGGAGCCGGCGAAGGCCCAGCGGAACATCACCGCCTCGCGGCGGAAGGCGGCGATGGCCGGCGCCGTGCCATGTCCATAGCCGTAGAGGTCGAGGTGATCGGCCCCCAGGTTGTCGGCCGAGATCAGGATCACGCAGCGCCGCTGGCCGGCCGGGAGCAGGCGGTAGAGGAGCGGCCGGGAGAAGATCCCCCCGACGTCCGCCTCGAGGCGCAGCCGGTCGCCGCGGCGGAGGTCCAGCTCCGCGCAGATGGAATTGAAGCCCCGGCGCAGGGCGAAGCGCCGGGCCGGGAGCCCCGTTCCGTCGCCCCGGCGCACGCGCAGGAGCATGGCGCCGCGCGCCGGCGACCAGAACTGCACGTCCAGGCAGCCGCTGCCGGCCAGGGAGCTCGCCAGGGCCAGCGTCCGCCCCTGGCAGGCGAAGCGCAGCGTCCGGCGCCCGCGCTGGAAATATGCCCCGCCGCTCCCGTCCCGGAGCAGGTCCTCCGCCCCCGCCTGGTTTCCGGTCTCCGGCCGCTCCCAGGACATCCCTTCGCGCCGGCAGGCGGCCGTGGCGGCCAGGAGCAGGGCGATGGCCAGCAGGCCGGGGCGCGAGCCGCTCATGACGGCACGCGCAGCCGGCCGATCATGTCGAGCATGACCGGCGGGAACAGGTAGTCGTAGGGCAGCGCCCGGCGCACTAGGCGCGAGCGCCCCAGGAGCGCCGACAATCGGCGGTACAGGCGCCCGTGCCGTTGGTAGTGGCCGCTGTTCAGCGCGCGGCCCAGGCGGGGCGGCCCGTCGCCCAGCGGCCTGAAATCGTTCTCGACCTGCGTGTGATAGGCGCACAGGTCCGGGGGGAACTCCACGCCCGGGAACAGCAGGCGGACGGCGGCGGGGGTGAAGCGCCAGTAGTCCTCGGGGAAGCGGTGGACCTCCCAGGAGAAGGGGACCGAGACGTACAGGGTGCCGCCGGGCGCCAGCAGGCGCTGGATGTTCTCCGCCATGCGGAAGGGCTGGCTGCAGTGCTCCAGCACGCTCAGGCAGAAGACGGTGGCGAAGGCCCCGGGAAGCACGCGGGAGACGGCGGAGAACTCGCCGGCCAGGTCGACGACCGCGTCGACGCCGGGGCCCGATTCCGCGTCGACGCCGACGTAGTCGCCGGGGCGGCCGTCGAGCTCCGGGCGGAAGGAGACGGTGAACCCCTCATCGCGGCTGCCGACCTCCAGGCAAGGGGGTCGGAACAGTTCCCTGTGCCTCCGGCCGAAAAGGAGCTGGTTGCGGTCGCCCATCAGACGTCTCCCGCTGCCGCCGCCCGGGCCTCGAGCCGGCGCACGGCGCCGAGCACGTCGGCCGTGCGGATGGCCTCCATGCACAGAGGCCGGCGGCAGGTCGGCCACGATCCCTCGTAAGGGCGGCTGCAGGGCGAGCAGGCCAGGCGGCCGCCGCGATAGAGGAACAGGCTCCGCGGGTTGAACGGCGCATAGCGCCAGGGGACCTCCGGCCCGAACAGGCCGAGGGTGGGGACGCCGCAGGCCGCGGCGATGTGCATCGGGCCGCCGTCGCTGGCGACGAAGAAGCGCAGGCGCGGCATCAGGGCGAACACCTGGGTCAGGGTCAGCCGGCCGGCGGCGTTGAGCAGCCCGCCGCCGCCGTTGCCGGCGCCGGCGGCGATGCGCGCGATCGCCTCCTGCTCGCTGCCGTCGCCGACCGCGACCACGCGGAAGCCCCGCCCCAGCAGGTCGCGGCACAGCTCCGCCCAGCGGTCGAAAGGCCAGCGCTTGGCCGCGATGGCGCCGGTGGCGTGGATGCCGGCCAGGGGGGCGCCCAGGGCGTTGCCGTCGCCCAGGAAGGCGGACACGGCCTCATCGTCCTGGCGCGAAAATCGGGGCGGCACCAGCCGCAGCCGCTCGGGGCGGGGCATGGCGAACGGCTCCAGCAGGTCGAAATAGCACGCCGCCATGTGCTCCCTGCCGCTGAACGGCACCGCATGGCTGTAGAGCCGGTTGCGCCGGCGCTTTTTCGGGCTGCGGTTGGCGAAGCCGACGCGGACGCCGGCGGCGGAGGCCAGGCCCAGCAGCACGGGGAAATGGGCTGACTGCGTCAGGTCGATGCAGGCATCGGCGCCCAGCCCGCGCACGCGCCGCAGAAGGAGAAACAGTTTTCTCGGCGACCTCCAGACGCGCTGGAAATCGACGACCAGCAGGTCGTCGACCAGCGCCTGGGCCCGCAGCCAATCGGCGTTGGCCGGCCCTGTCACGAAGGTGATCCGCGTGCCGCGCTCCTTCAGCGCCCGCATCATGGGCATGGCCAGGACGATGTCGCCGATGCCGCGCAGCTTGACCAGCAGCGCATGGCGCGGCGGGCCCTGGAGAGCGGCGCCCGCGGGCGCCGAAACGAGGCGGCAGAGCAGCCCGCCGATCAGGTGGTCCAGCCGGGAGAGCATCTCGAAGCGCATGGTCATCCCATCCCGCGCCCCTCAGGGAAGGGCCCCGACCCGCGCCGGGCCCGCCCGCGCCGCCAGCCGGCCCAGCTCGACCCGCGTGCGCCAGGCCATGACCCCGAGGAGCAGCCCCAGGCTGAGGACCATGGCCCCCAGCATGCCGTTGCGCCCCCAGGCGGCCATGAGGCGGGCGCTGGCCGGCGGCAGCGCCAGTAGCAGCAGCGCGGCGACGGCCAGCTGCACGCGCGTCGAGTTGCAGGCGTTGAGGAACATCTGCAGCGCCTGGACCAGCGCCGCCAGCAGCAGCCAGCCGCCCAGCAGCGCCAGGGCGCCCGGCGGCAGGGCGATGGCGCGTCCCGAGATCGCCCGCACCAGCAGCGGCGAGGCGAGCGCGCCGGCGCCGGCCGCCAATGCGGCCAACCCGGCCGTCACCGCCAGCGAGGAGCGCAGCCGCCGCCGCAGGCAGGCCCGGTCATCGGCGGCCAGGCAGCGCAGGTACTCGGGCCACAGGGGCTGCACGAGCTCGTTCAGCCCGGTCAGCGCCGTCAGGTAGATCTTCACGTAGACGTCCAGGCCGCCGGCGCTGACGTAGCCGAGCCGCCGCGAGGTCAGGAACGTCACGCTGGACAGCAGGAAGCCGAGGCACAGGCCCAGCAGGGAGAAGGATAGGCTGTCGGCCAGCAGCGGCCGGAAAAGCGGCCACGCCTCGCCCAGGGGAACGAAGCGCCAGCGCCAGCCCCGCGAGCGGATGAACATGAAGAAGCTCGCCAGGAAAACCAGGTTCCAGGCCGCGAAGGGAGCCAGCAGCAGCGGCAGCCGCCAGCCGGCGCGCAGGAAGGCCACGGCCAGGCACAGGCTGGTCGCGGTGGCCAGGGGGCTGACCGCGGCGGCGGCGACGTTCCTGCGGAAGGCGCGCAGGGCATAGGCGCCCAGCACGAAGGGCATCCCCGCCGCCTGCAGCAGCACGGCGGCGATGAACCCCCGCCGCGCCAGGAGGAAGAGGCCCGGATCGGCCTGGCCCAGGACCGACCTCCAGGGGATCAGCGGCGCTGCGGCCAGGAACACGGCGCCGGCGATCCAGCAGAAGCGGGCGCAGACGCTGAAGGCGGCGAAAAAGACGCGCTGGCGCTCCTCCTCCCCGTTGCCGCGGCCGTTGGCCATCTCGTTGCAGAGCCGGGAGCCGATGCCGGAGGTGAACCTGATGGTCTTCCTGCGGCCGACGATCCTGCGCGACGCCAAATCGAGTCAGGCGCTCTCGTCGGAGCGCTACGAATA
>DAHVOV010000207.1 GCA_027318645.1 Candidatus Aminicenantota bacterium | reverse complement strand
ACCGTCCGCCACCACAGCCGGGCGTTCTGCGGCTTCTGCACGAAGTGGTTCTCGTCGGGGAAGTAGAGCATCCGCGACTCGACGCCGCGCCGCTGCAGGGCGGTGAACAGCATCAGCCCCTGGCTGACCGGCACGCGGTAGTCCTTCTCGCTGTGGACCACCAGCATCGGCACCTTGAACTTCTCGACGAAGTTGGCGGGGTTCCACTTCTCGTACAGGGCGCTCTGCCAGGGCACGCCGCCGTGCTCCCACTCCTCGAACCACAGCTCCTCGGTGGCGTAGTACATGCTGCGCGAGTCGAAGATGCCGTCATGCGAGACCAGGCAGCGGAAGGGGTACTTGAACTCGTCGACGTGGCCGGCCATCCAGTTGATCATGAAGCCGCCGTAGGAGGCGCCGGCGGCGACGATGCGCCCGGCGTCGATGAAGGGGAAGTTCTCCACCAGGTACTGCTGCCCCTTGACCAGGTCGACGAAGGGGGCGCCGCCCCAGTCGCCGGAGATCGAGTCGGTGAAGGGCTGGCCGTAGCCGGGGCTGCCGTGGAAGTTGATCGCCGCCACCACGTAGCCGGGCGCGGCGAACAGGCTGTGGTTCCAGCGGTAGTGGAAGTCGTCGGTCCAGGCGCTCTGCGGGCCGCCGTGCACCAGGAAGACCAGCGGGTACTTCCGGGCCGGGTCGAAGAAGGGCGGCTTGACCAGGAAGCCCTCCACCGTCTCGCCCTTGGCGCCGGCGAAGCGGAAGGTCTCGGCGCGGTTCATGGCCACGTCGCGGAGCCGCTCCTGGTTGAAGCGCGTCAGCTGCGTCAGCCGGCGGCTGCGCAGATCGACCTTGAAGAGCTCGGAGGGCAGGGTCACGTTCTGGGCCAGGAAGAGCAGCTCGCGGCCGCCGGGGGCGAGGCGCAGGGCCGTGGCGTTGACGCCGGGAACGACCTTCTCCACCTTGCCGCTGGCGAGGGTCAGCCGGAAGACCGGCTCGTAGATGCCCTCCGAGGCCACGAAGTAGATCGCCTTCTCGTCGGCGGCGAACTCGAAGGAGGCGATGGTGTTGGCGAAGGCGGCGGTCAGGTTGCGCCGGGCGCCGCTGCGCAGGTCGTAGAGGATGATGTCCTTCTTGTCGGCCTCGAAGCCGGCCCGGCGCATGGACAGGTACGCCAGGTAGCGGCCGCGGGGGGAGAAGACCGGGTTGGCGTCGGCGCCGCGGTTGTCGGCGCTGACGTTCTTCTCGCTGCCGTCGCGCAGGGAGCGCAGGAAGACGTCGTTGTTGGTCGAGATGGCCACGACCGGGTCGGTGTTGCGCACGTAGGCGAACCAGGCGCCGTCGCCGGAGAAGACGAAGTCCTGGGCGCCGCCCAGGTCGAGGGGCGGCGTGTCGAAGTCGCCGGGGGTGAGGTCCTCGTACTCGTCCGTTCCCGGCGCGTGCAGGATGACGTGGCTGCGCAGGCCGTCGCGCCAGGAGTCCCAGACGCGGAACATCAGGCCGGTCAGCAGCTTGCCCGTCGCCTTCTCGGCGGCGGCGGCCTTCTCCAGGGCCAGCGCCTCGGCGAAGGTCCTGGCGCGCGGGTCGACGTCGCGGGCGAAGGCCAGGCGCTTGCCGTCCGGGGCCCAGACGAAGCCGCTGACGCCGCCGGGGACGGCCGTGAGCGCGCGGATGCCGGCGGGGCGGGCCGGGTCGAGCGCGCAGACCTGCGGGTCGCCCTCGCGGCTGGAGACGAAGGTCAGCAGCCCGGAGGGCAGGAAGGCCGGCGCCGAGCTGTTGCCCTTGCCGTCGGTCAGCTTCGTCAGCGTCCGCCCCTGCAGGTCGGTGGCGTACAGCTCGGAGTGGAAGGTGTTGGCCTCGATGTCCGGGGTGCGCACCGCGACCACCACCCAGCGGCCGTCAGGGGAGACGGCCGGCGACGACAGGCGGCCAACGCCGAACAGGTCCTCGAAGGTCAGGGCGCGCTTCTGCCCGCAGAGGGCGGCGGCCAGGGAAAGGCAAAGGAAAATCAAGGCGGTCTTTTTCATGGGTTCTCTCCTCGCTCCGGGTTCAGGCGCGATGTCCGGCCGCTGCCGCGCCGTCGCGGCGCCGCGGCTGGGAAAAGGCCCGGGAGCCGCCTGCGGCTCCCGGGCCTCCTGGGGTCGTCGGAAAGGCGCTTACTGCGCCGCCTCGGCCTCTTCCCTGGGCTGGATCTTCAGGATGATGTAGCGGTTGGAAGAGACCTTGTTGGTCACGGGGTTGATCAGCTCGTACTTGCGCAGCGTGAAGACGTACTCCTTCTCGCCGCCGGCGCCGTCGATCTTGACGACGCACTTGGTGGTGACGGCCTTGCCGGCCAGCAGCTCCTGGTTCTGGTCGATGTTGGTGGAGAGGGAGATCATCTTCTTCTCATTCTCCACCTGCCCCTTCATCTGCGTGAAGTTGGCCTGGTCGCGCTTGTAGTTGGCGGTCTCGGTCTCGGCCTCGACCTCCAGGGCGGCGATCGCCTTCTGGATCTCGGCCTTGGCGCGGCCGCCGCGGGCCTCGCCCAGCTCGGTGCGCTTCAGGTCCAGGGCGTCCTTCTTGTCCTTGACCAGCAGGATCTGGTCGTCCTTCTTCTTCTTGGCGGCGGCCAGGTCCTCCATCATCTTCGGCAGGGCGCTGTCCTCGTAGACCGGCGGCTCGCTGGAAACCAGCTTCCAGGACTTGAACTCGACGGCGAAGGGCTCGGCGGCCATGGCGGCCATGGTGTCCCGGTCCTTGGCCTTCATGGCCTGGAAGTATTTGGAAAGCGTGACCTCCTCAGGCTTCTGGCATGAGGTGGTGATCACGATCAGGAACAGCAGGGCGGCGAGCACGAGTACTTTTTTCATGGAACTCCTCCTAATGATTTTTATGCAAGGCCGCTGCGGGCGCGGAAAGCGCTCCCGCGCCGCTGCGGGAAATGACGGATCGCATGGTGCTCATTCGCCCCGGATTATAAGTAATCCGAAATTTAAAATCAAGACGAGGGTGAAAAAATCGGAAAAACGCGCGCGGCGCGGCGCGGGACGCTCAGTTGTCGAGGATGAAATCGATGGGGTTCACCGGCTTCTCGTAGTAGCGCACCTCGTAGTGCAGGTGCGGGCCGTTGCTGCGGCCGGTGGTGCCCACGAAGCCGATCACGTCGAAGCGTTTGACGCGCTGGCCCTCCTTGACGTTGTAGCCCGAGAGATGGCCGTAGCGGGTGGTGTAGCCGAAGCCGTGGTCGATGATGATCATCTTGCCGTAGTAGTCGCGCGTCTCGGCGACCAGCACGACGCCGTCGGCCGGGGCGATGATGCGGTTGCCCAGCTGGGTGGCGATGTCCAGGGCGCCGTGGAACTCCCAGCGGCCGGTGAAGGGATGCAGGCGGTTGCCGAAGGCGCCCGACAGGAACCCGTGCGTGGGCCAGATGGCCGGCGTGGCGGCCAGCTGCAGCTTCTGCTGGTTGACGTACTTGGCCACCGTCTGCAGCGACTCCTCGATGCTGCGCGCCTTGGCGCGGACGTCGGCGACGGGCGGCAGGGCGCTCTTGGGCGGCGCGCCGGGAAGCAGCGGCGTGGCCGCGGGGAAATCGCCGCCGATGCTGGCGTCGGGGCCGCCGCTGCCCACCTCGCGCAGGGCCAGCGGCGAGGTCAGCCCGGTGGCC
>DAHVOV010000200.1 GCA_027318645.1 Candidatus Aminicenantota bacterium | reverse complement strand
CGTCGCTGGCCAAGGTCGATCACATGATCTTCATGCAGAACGCCTACACGGCGGTGCAGAAGGCGTCCGACTGCGAAGAAGCCCACCAGCTTGCGGGCGATGCCGGCCTCCTTCTGGCGCGCCAGCGCCTCCTGGCCGATGAAGGGCTCCTCCTTCTTGAGCTTGAGGATCCAGGCCAGGTCGGCCTCCAGCACGGTGTGCGCGTCATCGATGTCGTTGCCGTACAGGGCCATCTTAGCCTCCAGCCGCAGGGTGTCGCGCGCGCCCAGGCCGGCGGGCAGGGCATCGTACTTCTCCCCCTTGCCGGCCAGGTCGAGGAAGAGCTTGCTGGCCGTGGCGGCGTCGGAACGGAAGTAGATCTCGAAGCCGTCCTCGCCGGTGTAGCCGGTGCGCGAGACGATGGCGTCCATCCCCTGCACCCGCCCCTGGGCGAAGTGGTAGTAGCCCATGGGCTTCAGGTCGATCTCGGTGAACTCCTGCACCAGCTTCTCGGCCACCGGGCCCTGCACGGCGATCTGCGAGTATTCCTCGCTGCGGTTCTCGACCTGGACGTCGAAGCGCGCCGTGTGCTTCTTCATCCACTGGAAGTCCTTCTCGATGTTGGCGGCGTTGACCACCAGCAGATATTCGTTCTCCTTGATCATGTATACCAGCAGGTCGTCGACGAAGCAGCCGCTCTCGGTCAGCAGGCCGGCGTACTGGATGCGCCCCGGCACGAGCTTCGCGGCGTCGTTGGAGACGATGTGGTTCACCGCCCGTAGCGCCTCGCGCCCGCGGAACCAGATCTCGCCCATGTGGCTGACGTCGAAGATGCCACCGGTGGTGCGCACGGCCATGTGCTCCAGGTTCAGCCCCGAGTACTGGACCGGCAGGTCCCAGCCGCAGAACTCGACCATTTTGCCCTTCAGGACGTAATGCGCTTCATTGATCCTCGTTTTTTTCATTGGTTTGCTCCCAAAACTTGAAGAATGGATAAAATATCACAGCCGCCGGCAAAAAGCAAGGAAATGCGGGATTTGACAAGCTTTTTTTGGGACGATATAGTGTAGCGGCCAGGATTCAAACCATGCACCCGCACCCGTCGGAGGAATTCGCGCGCCAGGTGGCACGCTCGCTGCAGGAAGGCCGCAGCGCCCGGGCCTTTCTCCCCCTCTTCCCCGCCCTGCTGCGCCGTCACTTTCCCGGCGGCGCCTGCGTCCTGTACTACAAGGAGGCCGAGGGCAACGCCTTCCGCGCCTATGGCGCCGACGGGGGGGACAACGAGCTGCCGCTGCTGCGCGAGGAGTCCGACCTGGTGGAGAGCTTCACCAGCCGCTCCGAGGCCATGCGCCTGGGGCCGCCGACGCGGATGTACTTCGAGCTGTTCGACCGCGACTGCCGCGGCCTGATCGGCCGCCTGGGGATCACCCTCATCGTGCCGCTGCGCGCGCGCCACTATTTCCGCGGCCTGCTGCTGGCGCGGCCGGAGCCGGACGGCGAGCGGCCGGTGCGGGAGCTGGAGGAGGCGGCGCGCACCGCCGCCGCGCTGTTCATCCCGGCCATCGAGGCCGAGCGCATGGAGTTCGAGAACGACAAGAACTATTACCGCCTGTTCAAGTTCGACCGCCTCGTCCTGCTGGGGCAGATGGCGGCCTCCCTGGCCCACGAGCTGCGCACGCCCCTGACCACGGTGCTGTTCGAGACCGCCGCCATCCGCGACCTGCCCGCCGCCGCCCCCGCCTGCGACACGATCAGCCGCGAGGTCGGGCGCGCCAGCCGGCTCATCGAGTCGCTGCTGGTGTTCTCCAAGTTCAAGGGGCTGCAGCTGGCCGAGGTGCGACTGCGCGACTTCGTCGAGGAGACCCTGGGCGAGATCCCGGCCAGCAAGATCCCGCCGACGGTGCGGGTGAGCGTCGAGGGCGAGCGCGAGCTGCGCGTCACCAGCGATCCCGGCCGCCTGAAGCAGGTGTTCATCAACGTCTTCTTCAACGCCCTGGAGGCCATGGCCGGCCAGGAGCGGGGCGACGTCGCCATCCGCGTCTACAGCGAGTACCACGAGCTGCCGCGCGACCGGCGCTGCATCGTCTCCATCTGCGACACGGGGCCGGGCATCCCCGATGAGATCAAGACCCGGGTGCTGGAACCGTTCTTCACCACCAAGAAGGACGGCACCGGCCTCGGGCTCTACATATCCTACAGCGTCATGAAGACGCTCAAGGGGGACCTGGAGATCCAGAGCTCGCGCCAGGGCACGCGGGTCGACCTGGTCCTGCCGGAGAGGTGAGCATGAGCGAAGGCAGCCACATCCTGCTGGTCGAGGACGACGCGCCGCTGCGCGAGTCGGTCCGCCGCTTCCTGCAGGGGCAGGGATTCCGCGTCAGCGAGAGCGGCGGCCTGGTCGACGCCAGCCGGCGCCTGGCCCAGGAGGGCATCGACCTGGTGCTGCTCGACCTGACCCTGCCCGACGGCAACGGCATGGACATCCTGGAGCGCTTCGGCCGCCAGTACCCCCACCGCATCGTGGTCCTGACCGGCACCGGCTCCATCGAGACCGCCGTGCTGGCCATGAAGAAGGGCACCCACGACTTCCTGCAGAAGCCGGTGAACCCGGAGATCCTGCTCCTCGCCCTGCAGCG
>DAHVOV010000186.1 GCA_027318645.1 Candidatus Aminicenantota bacterium | reverse complement strand
AAGGTGAACCAGGCCGGCGTAATCCCCGTAATCTTCGCATCGTCGAGCATGCGGACCAGCATCTGCACCCCCTCGACGGTGTTGGCGCAGATCTTGTCGAAGAGCTCGTAGAAGTTCTCGTTTTTCGGCAACAGGGACTTGAGCATCGCTCACCTCGGCTGGCCTGGATGCGGCTGGAGCGCCGCGGGAAACGGGACTATAGCATAGCCTTTTTCGCAAGTCAAAGCCGGGCCGGCTCGGTCAGGCGGGGAACGAGCGGGCGACGCTGACGCCGATGTTGTCGGCGTGGTCGCTGATGCGCTCCAGGGCGCGCATGGCCTCGGTGAAGATGACGTCGGCGCGCGGATGGCAGGAGCCGGCCGCCAGGCGGTCGATGTGGTTCTGGCGGAACTGCCAGTACAGCTTGTCGAAATCGTTTTCCCGGCGGCACGCTTCCCTGGACAGCTGCAGATCGTTTGCGGCGAAAGCTCGGACCGAGAGCGCGAAGACGTCATGGGCCTGAAGCGCCGCCTGGCGCAGCTCCTGCAGCGCCGCCTGGGTGAAGGGGACGTCATCCTGGATGCGCTCCAGCGCGTACTGGGAGATGTCCTCGGAGAGGTCGGCGACGCGCTCGACGTCCAGCAGCAGGTTCTTGATCTGGAAGCAGCGCTGGCTCTGCCGGCGGGTCAGGTCGCCCTGGATCAGCTGGTTGACGAAATCCACCGTCTGCTTGAACACCGGGTCGACGAAGCCGTCCTCGCGGGCGATCACGCTCTCGGCCCTGGCCCGGTCCTTCTCGATCAATGCCCGGCAGCTGTCCTCGACCATGCCGCCGGTCACTTCGGCCAGGTGGGTCAGCTCCCGCGCCGCCTCGTTCAGCGCCACCGCCGGCGCGCTGAGCTGCATGGCGTCGATGAAGCGGGTCAGCCGCGGCTTTTCGCGGCCGGCCCTTTCCGGGGCCAGCTTCGTGGCCAGCCAGGCGATCTGGCGGACGAAGGGGAAGCACAGCGCGCTGACCGCCAGGTTGAATATCGTATGGGCGTTGGCGACCTGGCGGGCCAGCTCGCCGGAGGTGCCGCTGACCAGCGCGGCGTACGGGCGGATGAAGGGCAGGAACAGCAGGACGCCGAAGATGTTGATGGCGATCTGCGCCAGCGAGGCCTGGCGCGCCGTGCGCGACAGGCGCAGCGAGGCGACGAAGCCGGTGATGCAGGAGCCGATGTTGGCGCCGAGGATGATCCCCACCGCCCCCTCGATGGTGATCGCCCGGCTCAGCCCCATGGCCACGGTCATGCTGGTGACGGCCGTGCTGCTCTGGGTGAGGGCGGTGACGACCAGGCCGGCCAGGACGCCGAGCAGCGGCAGCCGGCCGATGGCGCCCAGGCCGCCGGCGAACCAGGGAATGGTCATCAGCGCCTTCAGGGCCGACGACATGAAGCCCATGGCCGTGAAGATCAGGCCGATGCCCAGGGCGATCTCGCCGTACTTCTTCCAGTCTCGCTCCTCGACGAACTCCAGGATGGCGACCCCCAGGACAATGAAGAGCAGGTTGAACTTGCCGATGTCGAAGGCCACGATCTGGGCGGTGAGGGTGGTGCCGATCTCCTGCCCCAGCATGACGCCGATCGCCTGCTGCACCGTCATCAGGTTGGCGTTGATCAGCCCGATCATGGTGACCATCAGCAGGCCGCTGCTCTGGATCATGGCCGTGGCCAGCGCGCCAAAGCCGGCGCTCTTGAAGCGGTTGCGGGTGACGCGGTCCAGCCAGCGCTGGATCTGGCCGCCGGTCAGCTTCTCCATCCCCGAGCTCAGCAGGCGGATGCCGTACAACAGCAGGGCCAACCCGCCCAGGATCTGTACGAAGCCGATCATGTCATCTCCGGATTAGTGGCATCCTCTGCGAACGCATCGATTTTGAACGCCAACGGCTGGAGGAGCGATCCTCCATAAGCCTCATTGTGCGCGCTTTCGGCCCGCCTGTCAAGGGCCGCCAGCGCGCCGCCGCGTCCGCTCCTCCGCTGAGCCGGCGATTTGCGGCAGGAACCGGTGGTTCGCGGCGGGGAAAGGAAACGCCCCCAGGTCCGCGGCCCGCACCCAGGCGTGGGGACGGCCCGGGCGGACGCGGCCGCGCCGCAGGCGGCAGGCGAACACGTGCAGGCGCACCTTGAAATGGCTGTAGGCGTGGCGCACGACGGCGATCTCGCGCAGCGCCTCCACCTCCGCCCCCAGCTCCTCGCGGCACTCGCGCACGACCGCGTCCAGGGGCCACTCCCCCGCCCGGCACTTGCCGCCGGGGAACTCCCACAGGCCGCCCAGGTGCCCCTCCTCGGGCCGCTGCTGGATGAAGACCCTCCCCCTGCGGACGATGACCGCCAGGGCGACGGTGTATTCCGGCACGGGCTTTCTCCTCCCCTTGACCGGCAGCGAGCCGGTTCGGCCGCGGCGGAAGGCGAAGCAGCCGGGGCACAGGGGGCAGGCCGGGCAGCGCGGCGCGCGGGGCAGGCAGACCAGGGCGCCGAGTTCCATCAGGCCCTCGTTGAAGCGGCCCGGGACGTCGGCGGGGATGATCCCCTCCAGGAAGGCGCGGACGCGGCGCCGCGTGGCCGGCAGGCGGATGTCGCCGGCGAAGCCCTGCCAGCGGCAGACGACGCGCAGGACATTGCCGTCGACCACCGGCAGGGCCGCCCCGGCGCCGATGCTGAGCACGGCGGCGGCGATGTACTCCCCCACCCCCGGCAGGGCGCGGAACTGGTCATAGCGGGTCGGGATGCGCCCGCCATGCCTTGCGGCGACGAGGCGGGCGGCATGGCGCAGGTGGCGGGCGCGGGAATAGTAGCCCAGCCCCTCCCAGGCCTTCAGCACCTCCTGCAGGGGAGCGGCGGCGAGCGCCTTGAGGGTCGGGAAGCGCCTCAGGAAGCGCCGGTAATAGGGAACGGCCGTCTCCACCCGCGTCTGCTGCAGCATGACCTCGGAGACCCAGATGCGATAGAGGCTGCGGCGCCTGCGCCAGGGCAGGTCGCGGCGTCGGCGGCCGAACCAGCGCAGCAGCGGCGCCACCCGGGCGGCCGGGCCGCCGCTGGGATCGCCGGGGCCGGGATTCCCGCCGCTCAACGGCGCTTCAGCAGCCTCTCGATGTCGTCCAGGGCCAGGGTGACGACGATCGGCCGGCGGTGCGGGCAGACGTGAGGGTTGGCGCAGGCGAAGAGGTCGCGCACCAGGGCGCGCATCTCCTCGGGATGGAGGCGCTGGTTGACCTTGACGGCGTCGTGGCAGGCCAGCGAGGCCAGCAGGCGCTCGCTGCGGGCGGCATGGCCCCGCTCCCCGGCCGACTCGCGCAGCGCGGCGCGCACGCTCTCGCGGATGCGCCCCTCGCTCAGGAACTGGGGGAAGGCCTTGATCTCGATGGTGCCGCCGCTGAGCCGGCGGATGTCGAAGCCGGCGCGGCGGAACGCCTCGAGCCGCCCGTCGTCCAGCTCCGCCTCCTCGGCGGGGGTCAGGTCGAGCAGCAGCGGGAAGAGGGCCTGGGCCGAGGGGGGGGCACCGGCGCCGAAGCCGGCCTGCAGCTTCTCGAACAGCACGCGCTCGCGGGCGTTGTGCTGGTCGATGACCAGGAGCTCCCCCTTGCGCTCGACGACGATGTAGGAGTCGAGGAACTGCCCCAGGACGCGGAAATCGTCCTCGCCGGCCGGCCGTTCGGCTGAAAACAGCCGGGGGGTCCCGGTCGTTTCACCGGCCGGCATCATGACCGGCATGGCGCTTTCCTGCGCCACGCCGGCCGCTGCGGGGATCGCCTGCCCCGCGGGGCGGGCCAAGGGCCCGCGGATGGCCGCATGGACGGCCTGCTGCATGAACTGGTAGACCCGCTGCGAGTCCTGGAAGCGGATCTCCAGCTTCATGGGATGGATGTTGACGTCGACCTGGGCGGGCGGCAGCTCCAGGTCGATCACGCCGGCGGGGCTGAGCGTCTTCTCCAGGAAGGGCTGGAAGGCGTTGTTGAAGGCGGCCTGCAGGGTCTTCTCGCGGACCGGCCGGCCGTTGACCGTGAAGAACTGCCGGCCGCGGCCGCTGACCCCCGCCGGCGGGGCCGAGAGCCAGCCGCGGGCGCGCAGGCCGCCGGAGGCGAAATCCAGGGGCCGCAGCGAATCGAGGAACTCCTTGCCGAACACCTGGTAGATGCGGGCGCCCAGGTCGGCCGCCGCCGGGTAGTGGAAGACGGTGCGGCCGTTGTGGCGCAGGGTGAAGGCGATGCCCGGCCGCGAGAGGGCGGCGGTCTCCAGGTAGGCGCTGACCGGGCGCATCTCCCCCTGGTCGCTCTTCATGAACTTGCGGCGCACGGGGAAGTTGGCGAACAGCCGGCGCACGGTCACGGCGCTGCCGCGGCGCCTCGGGGCGTCCTCCCGCAGCTCCAGCCGCCCGTCGCGGAACCGGCAGCGCCAGCCCCGGCCATCGTCATTGTCCGCCGTCTCCAGCTCGACGTCGGCCACCTCCAGGATCGACGGCAGGGCCTCGCCGCGGAAGCCCAGCGAGCGCAGGCGGTCGAGGTCCTCCAACTCGGCCAGCTTGGAGGTGCTGTGGCGCATGAAGGCGACCTCGATGTCGTCGGCGGCGAAGCCGCAGCCGTCGTCCTCGACGCGCACCATCTCCTTGCCGCCGGCGGCGAGATCGACGGCGACGGCGGCGGCGCCGGCGTCGAGGGCGTTCTCCACCAGCTCCTTGACCACCGAGAGCGGCCGCTCGATCACCTCGCCGGCGGCGATCTTTTTATATACATTCTCAGATAATACCTTGATATTGCCCATGGATGACGTTAAAGCTTCCCAAGGTAAAAGGTAAAAGGAAAAAGGAAAAAGTAAGAAATTGCAGCCATTTGGCAGAAGAAATAGCACAAGCAGCGGGCATTTGCAACCAAGGAACTTCCCAAGGCAAAAGGAAAAAGGAAAAAGTAAGAAATGGCAGCCATTTCGAGAATGTTCCCGGAAAGTGCTCGACTCACTTTTTCCTTTTACCTTTTTCCTTTTAACTTTTTAGGGCCGTTCGCTTCATTGACACTCCCCTGCCGCAGCGCATATAATGCTCCCGTGGAACCGGAATCCCTGAAGATCTGCAAATACGGCGAGGAGGTGCTGAAGGCGCGCGCCGCGGAGGTGCGCGACATCGACCAGCGCATCCTCGACCTCGCCGCCGCCATGGCCCGCACCATGCACCAGGCGCCGGGCATCGGCCTGGCCGCGCCGCAGGTGGGCGAGTCGCTGCGCCTGATCACCGTCGACCTGTCGGTGGGCGAGGACCCCGGCGAGCTGCTGATCGTGATCAACCCGCGCGTCGTCGAGTCCGAGGGCCACGAGACCAGCGAGGAGGGCTGCCTGTCGGTGCCGGGATACTCGCTGCCCATCAAGCGCAGCGCCCGCCTGCTGCTGCTGGGCACGCTGCCGGACGGCCGCGAGCTGCGCGCCGAGTTCGACGGCCTCAAGGCGCGGGTGCTGCAGCACGAGATCGACCACCTGGACGGCGTGACCATCGTCGACCGCGTCTCGACCCTCAAGCGCTCGCTGATCCGCAAGGAGATCAGCCAGAAGAGGAAAAGTGGCGAATGGTGACGTGGTCTTTTTCGGCACGGCGGCCGTCGGCCTGCCCATCGCCAAGGAGCTGAACAAGTCCTTCCGCCTGCGCCTGGTGGTCACCCAGCCCGACCGCCGCGGCGGTCGCAACCGCCAGCTGATCGTCCCCCCGGTCAAGCAGTTCGCCCTGGAGAACCGCCTGGCGCTGCTGCAGCCGCCCGACCTGCGCGAACCCGAGCTGGAGCTGGCCCTGCGGCGCATCGGGCCCGACGCCGCCGTGGTGGTGGCCTACGGTCCGTTCATCCCCCGCGACATCCGCGACCTGCCCCGCTGCCGCTCGCTGAACGTCCACTTCTCCCTGCTGCCGGCCTACCGCGGCGCCGCCCCGGTGCAGCGGGCCATCCAGAACGGCGAGAGCCGCAGCGGCATCACCATCTTCCAGCTGAGCGGCCGCATGGACGCCGGCCCGGTCTGGGCGCGCGAGGAGGTCGCCATCCGCCCCGACGACACCAGCGCCTCCTACCAGCAGCGGCTGGGGGAGCGCGCCGCCCCCTTCCTGCGCCAGACGCTGGAGAGGATCCTCGCCGGGGTGGTCCAGCCCGTCCCCCAGGACGAGGCGCAGGTCAGCCTGGCGCCCGCCATCGAGAAGGCGGAAGGGCGCGCCATCTGGCAGCTGCCCGCCCGCCGCCTCTACGACACCCTGCGCGCCTTCACGCCCTGGCCGGGGCTGTTCTTCCTCCTGGGGGGGCAGCAGGTCAAGGTCCTGGCCGCGACGGTCTCCCCGCGGGAGCACGCCTCCGGCCCCGGGGACGTCCTGGGGCTCTCCCCGACGGCGCTGCAGGTCGCCTGCGGCCTGGGAACGGTCCTGGAGGTCTCCTCCATCCAGCCCGAGGGCCGCAAGGCGATGACCCCCTGGCAATACTCCCTGGGCCACCGCTTCCCGGCGAGGCTGGATTGAACTTCCTCGCCCCCGCCGTCTCGGTCCTGGTCGACTATTACCGCCGGCCGCAGGACAACCTGCGCCTGGTGCTGGCGCGCTTTTTGCGCGGCTACGGCGGCGACGACAAGGGCGCGCTCACGCGGGCGGTCTACGGCGTGGTGCGCAAGGAGATCGCCCTCGACCGGGTCATCGCCCTCTTCCAGAGCAAGCCCGGCCAGCAGCCCCCCCTGCCCACGCGGGTGCTGCTGCGCATCGCCGTCTTCCTGCTGCTCTACTCCGACTCCTATCCCGAGTACGCCGTGGTCAACGAGGCGGTCGGGGCCGCCGCCAGGCGGGAGAAGCCGTTCGTCAACGCCGTGCTGCGCCAGCTGCTGCGGCGCAAGAACGAGGTCGTCGAGCGCATCCGCAGCGGCGGCGACCCCGTCCTCGCCTATTCCATCTCGCCGCTGCTGCTCGCCGGGCTGCGGCGGCTCGGCGCCGCCGGCGACGACGACCTGGAGTACCTGGACCGCGAGCCGGTCTTTCACCTGCGCTACCATCCCGGGCGCTTGACCGCGGAGGAGGCCCGGAAGCTCTTGGAGCGCGCGGCCATCCCCTGCCGCGAGCTGCCGGCGCTGGGCTGCTTCGAGACCTCCGCCGCCGGGCGCTTCCTGGAGGAGCCGGCCAGCCTGGGCGAATTCTACATCCAGAACAGCGGCTCGCAGGCGGTGGCCTTCGTCGCCGCCGCCCATGCCCGCGGCGAGGTCTGCGACGTGGCCGCGGCGCCGGGGGGCAAGTCGCTGACCCTGGCCTGCCTGCGGCCCGAGCTGCGCATCCGCGCCAGCGACGTCTCCGCCGCCCGCCTGCGCCTGCTGGAGCAGAACCTGCGCCGCCTGCGCCTGGACAACGTCCGCGCCTTCGCGGCCGACGCCCTGGACTACCCCGCCGCCGAGGCCCGGGCCGACCTGGTCATCCTCGACGCCCCCTGCACCTCGTGCGGCACGCTGCGCAAGAACCCCGACCTGAAGGCCAAGATCACCCCCGAGACGCTGCGCGACAGCGCCGCCCTGCAGCGCCGCCTGCTCGAGGCCGTGGCCGGCCGCTTCCCCCGCGCCCGGCTCCTGTACGCCGTGTGCTCGTTCATGGGCGAGGAGGGCGAGGATGTCGTGGTGCGGGCCGTCGTCCCGCGCGGCTTCCGGCCCGTCCCCCTGGCGCCGCTGCTCGAGCGGCATGGCTTCCGGGTGAAGCGGGAGACGCACGGCGTGTATCTTCTTCCCTCGGACCTGAACAACGATCTTTTCTACATTTCTTTGCTGGAACCTAAGTGACAAGTGACAAGTGACGAGAAAGAAAAGAACCTGACGACCGACATACGGGAAAGCCAACAAGCAAACTAGATCGTTCCTTCGCTACTCAGGTCAGCCATATGCGTTACGCCGCGAGCCAAGTTCGCGTTCGAGTATTGCGGTTACTCGTCACTCGTTACTTGTTACTCGTCACTGAGCGCGATCTGTTCCTGCCGTACGCCGTCCGCCGTATGCCGAGCTCGCTGAGACCTGCTAGCCCCACAGCACTAGCCCCAGCTCGTAGGGATCGAGCATCAGCGGGTGCCGGGGTGTGACGCGCAGCTTGAAGCCGAAGCGCCCGGTGCGGTCGCAGGGGATGAGGCCGCAGAAGCGAACGCGGCCCTCGCCGGCCTTCTCCACCTCCTCCAGCGGGGCCAGCGCCGAGTGCTGCAGCACATCCTCGCCGACGATGGTGCCGAAGTAGGCGTCGACGCGCACCTCGTCGGGGGCCAGCCGGCCCAGGAAGAGCTGGGCCTGGACTTGCAGGCTCTCGCCGCTCTTGTAGGTGCGCGCCGTGTCGGCCTGGACGTCCTCGATGCGCACGGCGGGGAACTCGGCGGCCAGGCGCGCCTTCCACTTCGCCAGCTCGCGCAGCGGCGCGAAGTCGTCGGCGCCCAGCCGGGCGTAGTTCTCGGCGGCGGGCTTGTAGAAGCGGTGGTAGTACTCCTTGACCATGCGGTTGGTGTTGTAGCGCGAGGCGATGGTCAGCAGCGAGCGCTTCATCATGCGGATCCACTCGCGCGGCAGGCCGTCGGAGCCGCGCTGGTAGAACAGGGGGACGATGTCCTTCTCCAGGATGGAATAGACGGCCTTGCTCTCGATCTCGTCCTGGTAGGCCTTGTCGCTGTAGGTCTCGCGGTTGCCGATGGCCCAGCCGTTCGTCCGGTCATAGGCCTCGTCCCACCAGCCGTCGAGGACGCTGAAGTTGAGCACGCCGTTGCAGGCGGCCTTCATGCCCGAGGTGCCGCAGGCCTCCAGCGGCCGCAGCGGCGTGTTCAGCCACAGGTCGACCCCCGACACCAGGTAGCGGGCCACGTTGATGTCGTAGTCCTCGATGAAGGCGATCTTGGCGCGCAGGTGCTCGCTGGACATGAAGGAGATGATGTTCTTGATCAGCTCCTTGCCGGCCTGGTCCTGGGGATGGGCCTTGCCGGCGAAGACGAGCTGCACCGGGCGCGCCGGGTCGTTGAGGATGCGCAGCAGGCGCTCGCGGTCCTGGAAGATGAGGTAGGCGCGCTTGTAGGTGGCGAAGCGGCGGGCGAAGCCGATGGTCAGGGCGGTCGGGTTCAGCGCCTCCTGCGACTCGCTGATGAGCAGGTTCGAGGCCCCCTTGGCCGCCAGCTGCCGGTGCAGGCGCTCGCGGGTGAAGGCGATCAGGCGCCGGCGGCGGGTCTCGTGGACGCTCCACAGCTCGGGATCGGGGATGTTCTGCACCTTCTCCCAGGCGTCGACGTAGTCCTGCTTCTCCCGCCACTTGCCGCCCAGGTAGCGCTCGAAGAGCTCGCTCATCTCGAGGGAGACCCAGGAGGGGATGTGGATGCCGTTGGTGATGGCCTGCACGGGCACGTGCTCGGTCGGCATGGCCGGCCACAGGCTCTGCAGCAGGTGCCGCGACACGTCGGCCTGCAGCGCCGAGACGCCGTTGACGTAGGCCGAGTTGCGGACGGCGGCCACGGTCATGGAGAAGCCTTCCTGGTGGTCGTCGGGGCGGACGCGGCCGCGGGCCAGGAACTCGTGCAGCGGCACGTTGAGCTCCTTCAGGTAGGGGGCGAAGTAGGCGCGGATCATCTCCGGGCTGAAGACGTCGAAGGCCGCCGGGACGTTGGTGTGGCTGGTGAAGACGCTCGACTGGCGCACGGCCTCCAGCGCCTCGGCGAACGAGAGCCCCCTGCCCTTCATCAGCGCCCGGGCGCGCTCGAAGGGGGTGAAGGCCGAGTGCCCCTCGTTCATGTGCACGGCCGAGACGCGGATGCCGAGGGCGTCGAGCATGCGCACGCCGCCGATGCCCAGGATGATCTCCTGCTGCAGGCGCATCTCGGAGTTGCCGCCGTAGAGCTGGGCGGTGAGGCGGCGGTCGGCGTCGTTGTTCTTCTCGTGGTTCGAGTCGAGCATGTGCAGCGCCACGCGGCCGACCTGGATGCGCCACACCTTGAGGAAGACGCGGCGGCCGGGGAACTCCAGCTCGATCAGCAGCGGCGTGCCGTCGGCTCCGCGCACCTCCTGCACCTGCATGTTGTGGAAGTCGTTGACCTGGTAGAAATCCTGCTGCCAGCCGTCCATGTTCAGGTACTGCTGGAAGTAGCCCTGTTGGTAGAGCAGCCCCACGCCGTGGAAGTCCAGGTTCAGGTCGCTGGCGGCCTTGACGTGGTCGCCCGACAGGATGCCCAGGCCGCCGGAGTAGATGGGCAGCGTGTCGCTCAGCCCGTACTCGGCGGAGAAGTAGGCGATGTTCGTCTGCCGCTCGTGGTTGATGCTGCGCAGGGAGCCCAGGTACTGCTGCAGCTGCTCGCCGACGCGCTGCACCTCGCTGAGGAAGGCCTCGTCGCGGGCGAGCTCGTCCAGCTTGTCCTGGCCGATCTCGCCGAGCATGCGCACCGGGTTGTGCTGGCAGCGCTCCCACAGGTCGCCGTCGAGGTTGATGAACAGCTTGATGGCGTCGGGGTTCCACGTCAGCCACAGGTTGCCGGCGATCTCCAGCAGCGGCCGCAGCTTGTCCGGCAGGTCGGGGACGACCCGGAATTTCCTAAAGTGATCCATCGCGCGTCGCTCCTCGGGGGACGGATGCGGGCATCACAGCAGGGCCAGGATGCCGTCCCGCTTCAGCTCCAGGTAGAATTTCAGCTTGCCGGAGATCAGGTTGCGCCCCGACACCAGCAGCAGGAAATAGCCGCTGTTCAGGGAGAGGACCATGATCTTGAACTTGCCCGAGACGTACTCGATCTGGAAGCCGGCGCGGTCGAGGTCCAGGTTGTCGAGCTTGCCCACCACGTCGGCCAGCTCAGCCCCGATCAGGTCCATGTCGGCGTCGGGGGGAAGGTAGACCGACTTTTCCAGCTCCAGGCCGTCCTTGCCCCAGATGCCGATCAGGTAGGTCTCCGGGTTGTGGGCGTGAATCTCGTCGAATATCTCTTTAAACAAGTTGCCTTCCCCTAGCCTGCAGCAGCTCCAGGAAGCGTTGCAGGCGTTCGCTGACCCGCTGGGCGCGGTCGGCGCGCATCAGCTGCAGGATGGCCTGGATCTTGTGGAAATGGTCGCTGCGGCCGCTTTTCTCGAACAGGCCCTTGTAGATGGCCAGGGCCTCGCGGTACATCCCCTGCTTGAAATAGAGCTCGGCCGCGCTCTCGGTCTGGTAGTTCAGGCCGCTGGCCTCGCCGGCGGGCGCGGGCTCCGTCCCGGGGACGTCCTCGGCCAGGAGGTCCACCGTCTCGACCGCGGCGGCGGGGACCGGCGCCGTTTCCCCGGCGGCCGGGGCCAGCGGCTCGTCCAGGGAGATGGAGAACTGGGGCTCGTCGACCGGGGCCGCCTGCTCGGGAGCCGGCTCGGGGACCGGCGCCGGCGGCGGCTCCAGGCGGAACTCGGGGCGCGTGTCGGCCAGGCGGTCGGAGACGCCGTTCTCGAGCAGCCCCTGCAGCTGTTTGACGCGCTCCTGGGCCTGGCTGTTGAAGGAATCGAGGAACAGCAGCTTCTTGTAGTACACCAGGCTTTCGGCCGCCTGCTTCTGCTGGTAGAGCTGGTCGGCCAGCTCGCGCACCACCAGGATGTTGTCGCCCGACATGGCGTGCAGCTCGCGCAGCAGCTGCAGCGCCGGCGCGTTCTGCTGCAGCTGGCGCATGAAGCGGTAGCGCTGGAACTTCAGGTGGAACGAGGCGGGATGCTCGCGCAGGGCCGTCTCGGTGCGCGCCAGCCCCTCGGCGAACTTCTTCTGCTGGAACAGCCACTCGAGCTGCGCCAGCTGCTCCCGTTCATTCTGAAACGTCGCCACCTTCACCTCGATCGCAGGTCTTTTCCCCTTTCATACCACATTGCGCGGCGAATGACAACCGCGCGCCGCCGCCCCCGGCGGGACGGCGGCGGAGCCGACGGGCCGGTCCAGGGGCCGTCACAGATGGTACATGGTGAGGGCGATGTAGTCCTGGGGGATGTTGCCGACTGGATAGGCGCTGCCGTTGACCACCATCTGGGCGTGGATGTACATCATGTACTGGTAGTACTTCAGCGGCCAGGTGAAGGTCACCCAGACCTCGCCGTTGGCGTTGGTGACGCGGTCGATGGTGCACAGGCCGTTGGAGAACTTGCCCCAGTTCACCTTGTCGTCGTCGCTGCTGCTGCCCAGCTGCTGGAAATGAACGGTCTGGTTGGCCAGCGGCTTGTTGCTGGAGTCGGTCACCTTGACGTAGATCTCGGAGGTGTGCGTCTTGCCGTCGATCAGCTGCATGGCCGGCGTGGCCGAGCCCTTCAGCAGGACGTAGAAGCCGGCGGGGCCGTCCCAGCTCGGGTCGTCGATCTCGCTGCGCTTGCACGAGGGGAAGGTCAGCACCACCCCCGCCATGACCAGGAGAAACAGTAGTTTTTTCATGCTTGACCTCTCGCGCTCATTCCTCGGGCTCGGGCGTGGCGTCGGCGAAATTGGCGCACCAGACGGTCAGGTAGCCGCTGACCGGGGCGATGCGGTGGCCGGCCAGGTCCTTGCCGTGCATGGTGACCTTGGCCAACAGCTGCAGCACGAACTCCTCGCTGGGGAAGTCGCGCAGCTGGATGAGCGGCGACTCCATCTTGGCCACGTGGCGGATCAGGATGAAGGGGATGCTGGCGGTCTTGTCCACCTCCACCAGCATGTTCATCGGCTGCGAGAAGTGGTAGGGAACGTCGACGCCCTCCGTGTTCTTGCCGTCGGTGCGCATGAACTCCACGTCGACCTGGTCGACGATGACGTTCATATAGTAGGTGATGTCGTGGGCTTCGGAGTCCTCGGTGGGGTTGTAGGTGAGCGCCGTCACGACGGCGACGGCGCTGTCGTTGATGATGCTGCCGTTGGTGATCACGTCGGAGAAGACCGTGGTCGAGCCGGCCTTTCCGGCCAGGTCGTTGCCGGTCAGGGAGGTGATGACCAGGAAGCTGGCCGACGTGCTGTCGTCCTCCTTGGCCTGGCAGCTGGCGAGGGCCAACGCCGCTATGATCAGCACCAGTAGTTTCAGTTTCATCCTTGCCTCCTACTTGATGATGCGCGGAGTGATGAAGATCATCAGCTCCTGCGTCTTGCCGTAGCGCCGCGAATTGCGGAACAGGGAACCGAGCAGCGGGATCTTGCTCAGGACGGGCACGCCGGTGTGGCTGCTGTCCTCGTTGATCTTGTAGAGGCCGCCGAGGACGATGGTGCCGCCGTCGTTGACCATGACCGTGGTCTTGGCCGTCTCGGTCTTGATGGTGGGCATGCCGTTGACCGGCTTGGAGAAGTCGGCGATGTCGTTCTTGATGTCGACCAGCATGATCACCGAGCCGCGGGCGGTGATCTGCGGGGTGATCTTCAGCTCCAGGGCGGCGTTGATGTACTGGGTGGTGATGGTGTTGTTCTGGTTGGTCTGGATGGGGATGCGCTCGCCCTGGGTGATCTCGGCGGGCATGTTGTTCTGGGTGACGGCCCGCGGCGAGGAGATGATGCGCGCCTTGCCCTTGGAGGTCAGGGCGCTCAGGGCCACGTCGAGGTTGAAGGTGCCGGCGATGTTGCCCAGGCTGAGCTTGGGGAAGACCACGCTGTCGGCGGTGGGCACGTTGACGATGTAGCCCATGGGGTTGGTCTTGGTCTCGACCACGCCGCCGAAGTTGATGGAGTTGGGGAAGATCAGGTTGGTCTGGTTGCCGTAGGAGGAGTTGGCCACGCCGCTCATGCCCCACTGGATGCCGAAGGTGTTCAGCGCTTCGCTGGAGGTCTCCACGATGCGCGCCTCGATCTGCACCTGCGGGTTGGCCGCGTCCAGGGTGTCGATCAGGCCGTCGATGACCTTGATGCGCTCGGGGACCTCGGAGATGATCAGGGTGTTGGTGCGGTCATCGATGACCAGCTCGCCGCGCGGGCTCATCTGCTTCTTGAGGATGGCCTGCACGTCCTTGACCTTGGCGTAGCTGAGCGTGCGCGTGGAGACCTCCAGGCTGCCCTCCTGCTCGCGCGCCTCGCGCAGCTCCTGGCGGCGCTTGGCCTCCTGCGCCAGGTCCTCGACCCGGCCGATGCGCAGGATGTTGCCCTCCTGGATCATGTCCAGGCCGTTGACCTTGAGCATGATCTCCAGCGCCTGGTCCCAGGGCACCTGCACCAGCTCGCAGGTGAACTTGCCGGTGACGTTGGGGTTGATGACCATGTTCAGCCCCGAGACCTTGGCGATGAACTTGAGGATGTTGCTGATGTCGGCGTTCTTGAACGAGAAGTCGTAGGGCTCGCCGGAGTACTGCGGCCGGCCCTCGTCCACCGTCTTCTTCTGGAAATCGATGTCGGGGGCGGGCTTCTCCGCGGGGGCGGCCGTCTGCGCCGTCTCCTCCTCGGCCTTGGACTTCTCGGGGCCGAAGAAGGCGCGCGCCGGCTGCAGCCGCGCCGGGTTCTCGACGGCGGGGGCGGGCGCCGCCGTCTCCTGGGCCGCCGGCTGCGCCGGGCTGGCGCCGGCGGCGGCGGGCGGATCGTCCTTGGTCGTTTCGGCCGCGACCGGCGCCGCGGCGGCGGCCAGGGCCGGCGCGGCGGCAGCGGCCTGCGGGCCGTCGAAG
>DAHVOV010000181.1 GCA_027318645.1 Candidatus Aminicenantota bacterium | reverse complement strand
CGGCGAGCTGATCAGCGGCCAGGAGCAGGCCATCCGCATCGCCAGCGTGCAGCGGCCGCGCAAGATCAAGGAAGTCAAGCCCATCTACCCGCAGATCGCCCTGACGGCGCGCATCCAGGGCGTGGTCATCATCGAGGCCATGACCGACATCTACGGCCGCGTGCGCCAGGCCCGGGTCATCTCCGGCCATCCGCTGCTCAACGACGCGGCGCTCAGCGCCATCAAGCAGTGGGTCTACGAGCCCTACATCCTGAACGGCATCCCCAAGCCGGTCATCTTCACGGCGACAGTGACGTTCACCCTGCAAAACCAGTAATTCTCACGTGGGCCTGTCCCCGGAAAGAATTATTAATAAAAATTAATTAGGAGGTTTCCTATGTCATGGGATCTGGTTGAAATGTGGCACAGCATGAGTTTCATCCCCCGCGCGGTCGTCTTTACGCTGCTGTTCATGTCGGTGTACTGCTTCGCGACCGGCATCGAGAGAGCGATCGTCTTCAACAAGGCCAAGAAGCAGTCCCGCGACCTGCTGAAGCTGATCTCCGGCCTGTGGCGCGAGGGCAAGGTGGAGGAGTCCATCAAGCTGTCATCCGACAAGCGTTTCAAGAACAGCCACCTGGCCAAGGTGCTGGTCGCCGGCCTGAACGAGCTGCAGTTCCAGCAGGACAGCCGCTCCGCCCAGCCTGAGGTGGTCGAGTCCGCCAAGCGCGCCATCGAGCGCGCCACCATCAAGGGCGTGCAGGAGTTCAAGCGCGGCCTGAACGGCCTGGCCACCATCGGCTCCACGGGTCCGTTCGTCGGCCTGTTCGGCACCGTGTTCGGCATCATCACCGCCTTCCAGGGCATGAAGGTCTCCGGCTCGGGCGGCATCGGCGCCGTCGCCGGCGGCATCGCGGAGGCCCTGATCACCACCGGCTTCGGCATCATCGTCGCCGTCGTCGCCGTGTGGTTCTTCAACATCCTGCTGAACCGCGTGGACATCTTCACCGGTGAAATGGCCAACGCCTCTTCGGAGCTGATTGATCATTTTATCAAGCTGAAGTCCAAGTAAGAGGAGTCGAGCATGAGCGTCGATGTTGGCGGCTCGAAATCTGCAAAGTCTGAGCCCAACGTGGTGCCTCTCTGCGACATCCTGCTGGTGTTGCTGATCATCTTCATGATCGTGACGCCGATGATCCAGAAGGGGGCCAACGTCACTCTGCCCGAGGCCAAGTACGTGGGCAACCAGCCCGACCCCAGCCAGATGTTCACCGTCTACGTCAAGAAGACCGGCGAGGTATCGCTGGACGAGACGCAGGTGGACGATCTGTCCAAGCTGGGGCAGATGATCCTCGACAAGATGGAGGAAATGCAGCGGACCGAGAAGAAGGTCCTGCTGAAGGCTGACCTGGAGGCCCAGTACGGCCGGGTGGTGGACGTGATGAACGCCATCAAGGAAGCGCAGATCGAAGTGCTCGGCTTGGTGACGGAGCAGCAGACGTCCACGTTGGAATAGACCGAACGTTCGCAAACGGAAAGGGAAGGAGAAATCCTTCCCTTTTTTTTTCGTCACGCCATTCCGCGCACGGGTTTTTGTGGGCATAGACGAGAGTTTGGCCAGAGTGCGAGGGGTGAAGCAAAATTGCAAGCACCAAGCACCAAATCCCAAATAAATTCCAAGTTCCAGATTCCAATTTCCTAAACGAAAGCCATTTCATACATCTTTTCTTCGTTTGGGTCCTTTGGTCATTGGAATTTGGAGCTTACTTGAAAATTGGTGCTTGGAACTTGGTGCTTTAGTCCAACCCGATCGTACACCTAAAAGGTTGAACGCTGCACAAATTTGTGAAGAAGAGATTTTCTTATTTCTTTACGGCGGGGACGCGCACGCGCACCGCCGCCGGCAGCACGCGCGCCTCGTAGTCCGTGCACTCGCCCCCGTACTCGCCGTCGAAGTGGAAGGGGATGGGCCCGCTCAGCGAGCGGATGCGGACCTCGGCGAAGGGAACGCTGCGGTAGAAAGGGAAGCGGTGGATGGTGCCGGCGAACAGCCGCTGCACGTTCAGCGAGGACTCGCGCAGCGAGGACTTCCTCAGCAGGCACAGGTCCAGCAGGCCGTCGTAGGGGGAGGCGTGCGGGGCGATGACGGCCTTGGCCCCGTACTGGCGGAAATTGGCCAGGGCGGCGATCATGATCTCCTCCTCGAACTCGCCGCCGGCGGCGCTCACGCGCACGCGGAAGGCGGGCATCTCCAGGTAGCCCTTCAGCGCAAAGTAGACGTAGGGCAGGATGCCGCGCGTGCGGGCGTCGCGCTCGAACTGCCTGGCGATCAGCCCGTCCAGGCCGATGCCGGCGACGTTGAAGAAGCGGCGGCCGTTGATCTCCCCGGCGTCGATGCTCACGTCGCGGCCGGAGACCAGCGTGTTCAGGGCGCGCAGCCAGGGGAGGGGGATGCCGAGGTTGCGCGCCAGGCCGTTGCCCGAGCCTCCGGGCAGGATGCCCAGGGTCTTGTCGCGGCCGATCAGGGCGCCGGCCACCGAGTTCACCGTGCCGTCGCCGCCGAAGGCCACGAAGAGATCGAACTGGTCCAGCCCCTGGCGGATGGCCGCCAGCGCCTCAGGCGGCGAGGTGGTATGGACCAGGGAGAGGCCGGCGAAACGGCGGCGCAGCTGGCGGGTGATCAGGGCGACGGCAATGTCCTTGGCGACGAAGCCGGAGGCGGGATTGACGATCAGCAGCACCCGCTCGGCACGTCGCATCATGGCCGGCGCCCGCTCCCGCGACGGCGGCGTCGGACCCCCGTCAGGAGGTCTTCTGTCCGCACTCGGGGCAGAACTTGTCCTTTTTCTTCAAGGCGGCGCCGCATTGCGCGCAGAACGAGCCCTTGGGGAACGGCGCCCCGCACTCGGGGCAGAACTTGGCCGCCCGCGGCGCGCTCTGGCCGCAGGCGGGGCAGGGCTTGACCGGGACGGAGGCGGCCGCCGCCGCCGCGCCCTGGTTCTTGGCGTCCTGCATGGCCTGGCTGATCATGCCGGGGATCATCATGCCCATGCCGGCGCCCAGGCCCATGCCCATGCCCGACGAGGCCTCGCCGCCCTTTTCGGCCGCCTTCTCCATGGCCTTGGCCGCCTTGAACTGCACGAACTTCCCCATGTCGCCGACCGCGCCCATGCCGGCGCGCTCGTCGATCATCTTCTGCACCTCCTCGGGCGGGGTGATGGCGTTGATGACCAGGTCGGCGACCTCCAGGCCGTACTTGGCGAAGTCGTCGGCGATGCGGCCCTTGAGGCCGGCGGCCAGCTCGTCGAAATGCTGGGGCAGCGCGAAGATGCTCTTCAGCGTCTCGCCGAGGAAGTCGTTCAGCCGCCCCACCAGTACGTCGCGCAGGAAGTCCTCGATGTCGGCGGTGGTGTATACCGCCTGGGTGCCGGCCACCTCGCCGATGAAGACCTGCGGGTTGGTGACCTTCAGGGAATACACGCCGAAGGCGCGCAGGCGCACGTAGCCCAGCTCCTCGTCGCGGAAGCTCACCGGCTCCTTGGTGCCCCACTTCAGGTCCAGGAAGGTCTTGAGGTTGACGAAGTAGACCTGGGCCTGGAACGGCGACTTGAAGCCGAAGGGCAGGGAGAGCAGCCGCGTCAGCAGCGGGATGTTCATCGTCGACAGCACGTGGCGGCCGGCGCGGAAGGTGTCCAGGGCCTTGCCGTCGCGGAAGAAGACGGCCGCCTGGTTCTCCTGCACGATCAGCTGCGCCCCCAGCTTGATGTCGCTGGAGCCCGCCTCGGGCACCCGGTGCGACAGTTCCTTTCCCGTCGGATCGAAGTACTGGATGATCTCGAGCTTCATCGCTCTCCTCCTCCGGCCCAGCCCTTGAGCAGGGCCTGGCGCTGTTCGAACAGTCCGTCGATGCCCTCCAGCCCCGCGCGCAGCGGCGCCAGGTCGACCCCGTCCAGGGGGGCGGCCGCGGGCGCAGCGAGCGCGGCAGCGGCCTCGGCCAGGCGCGCGTCGCACTCGTAGACGCGGTCCAGCTCGGGTTCGCGGATCTTGACCAGGTCGAAGAAGCCGCTATAGCCCTGATCGGCGTAGCGCACGGCGGCGATGGACTTGTCGAGCTCGCGGACGAAGCCCTCGCATTCGCGGAGGCGCTCGAAGTCCTTGGCGCGGCTGGCGGCCTGCAGCGCCTTGTTCATGCCGCTCTTCACCCGTTTCAGCTCCCGGACGACGTATTCACGCTGCAGGCGGTCGGAGTCGCGGCGCAGCTCCCGCTCGTGGTAGCCCTTGAAGCCGGGGACCTTGAGCAGGACCCTCTCCAGCCAATTCAGCTGTTCCCTGGCGCGTTCCTTGATGTCCATGCGTCCCTCCGCGGCGATTATAGGGAAAGCAATCTAAAAAAGCAAACCCAAACGGCGAAGCGCCAAGCTCAGTGACGAGTGACACGTGACGAGTGACGAGTAACCGCAATAACCGATTTCTCCCAATTTTCCGTCGGCTGTCTTTTGGTTTTCAACGTGGCGCATGACACATGGACCCTTGCTGCCCGGGTGTTGAACGGCCCGCGGATGCGGCTTGCAAAAGCCTCCCCAATATGGTAGTTTCCCATCCTAGGAGGTATCCCATGTCATACAAGATCGCAATAAACGGATTCGGCAGGATCGGCCGGAACTTCCTGCGCACGGCCTTCCGCAACCCCGCCCTCGAGATCGCGGCGGTCAACGACATCACCGACACGCGCACCCTGGCGCACCTGCTGAAATACGACTCGACCTTCGGCACCCTGCCCGAGAAGGTCGAGCACGGCGAAGGCTTCATCCAGCTGGCCGGGCGCCGCATCCGCGCAACGGCCATCAAGAATCCCGCCGAGCTGCCGTGGAAGGAGCTGGGCATCGACCTGGTCGTCGAGTCCACCGGCCTGTTCACCAAGCGCCCCGAGGCCGAGAAGCACCTGCAGGCCGGCGCCAAGAAAGTGCTGATCTCCGCCCCGGCCACCGATCCCGACCTGACCATCGTGCTGGGGGTCAACGACGGCGACTACGACGCCCGCAAGCACCACATCGTCTCCAACGCCTCCTGCACCACCAACTGCGTGGCCCCCGTGGCCAAGGTGCTGCACGACCGCTTCCGCATCCTCAAGGGCAACATGACCACCATCCACGCCTACACCAACGACCAGCGCATCCTCGACCTGGCGCACAAGGACCTGCGCCGGGCGCGGGCGGCCGGCCTGTCGATGATCCCGACCACGACGGGCGCCGCCAAGGCCATCGGCCTGGTCATCAAGGACCTGAAGGGCAAGATCGACGGCACGTCCATCCGCGTACCGACTCCCGACGTGTCGGTGGTCGACCTGGTGGTGGCGGTGGCCCAGGACGCCACCGTGGAGGAGGTGCGCCAGGCCTTCGTCCAGGCCGCGGCTGGCCCCCTGAAGGGCATCCTCCGCTGCTGCTCCGAGCCGCTGGTCTCCATCGATTTCAAGGGCGACGAGCACTCGGCCATCGTCGACATGGACAACATCTTCGTCATCGAGAAGAACCTGGTCAAGGTGCTGGCCTGGTACGACAACGAGTGGGGCTACTCCTGCCGGCTGCGCGACCTGATCCTCAAGATGGCGGCGGGCTGACATGGCCAAGACGTTCGTCGCCGACGTCGAGGTCGCGGAGCGGCGGGTCTTCCTGCGCAACGACTTCAACGTGCCGCTGGACGCCGGCCGCATCACCGACGACACGCGCATCGCGGCCGCATTGCCCACCTTCCATTTCCTGCTGGAGCGCGGGGCGCGCGTCGTGTGCGCCTCGCACCTGGGACGCCCCAAGGGCGAGGTGATCCCCGACTGCACGCTGGCGCCGGTGGCCCGGCGCCTGGGCGAGCGGCTGGGGCGCAAGGTGGAGTTCTGCCCGGAGACGGTGGGGCCCAAGGCCGAGAAGGCCAAGGCCAAGCTGAAGCCCGGGCAGGTGCTGC
This sequence comes from Candidatus Aminicenantota bacterium, assembly GCA_027318645.1. Lineage (GTDB taxonomy): Bacteria > Acidobacteriota > Aminicenantia > UBA2199 > UBA2199 > UBA2199. Next base: position 2,479 of record DAHVOV010000181.1, on the reverse strand, counting down.
TGCTGGAGAACCTGCGCTTCCATCCCGGCGAGACGAAGAACGATCCCGCCTTTGCCGCCGCCCTGGCCCAGGGCGCCGACCTGTACGTGGACGACGCCTTCGGCGCCTGCCATCGCGCCCACGCCTCGATCGCCGAGATCACCCGCCACGTGAAGCTGGCCGCCGCCGGCTTCCTGCTGAAGAAGGAGATCGATTTCCTGACGCTGGCGGCGGAGACCCCGCCCCCGGGGTACCTGGTCATCCTGGGCGGCGCCAAGGTCAGCGACAAGCTGCCGCTGCTCAAGCGCCTGGTGGAAAAGGCCGACGCCATGCTGATCGGCGGCGCCATGGCCAAGACCTTCCTCAAGGCCGAGGGCATGGACGTCGGCGCCTCGCCCGTGGAGGACGACCAGCTGGACCTCTGCCGCGACATCCGCCGCCGCGCCCTGGAGCGGGGCGTGCGCTTCCTGCTTCCCGTCGACCACATCGCCGCCACGCACATCGCGCCGAACATCACCGTGCGCATCATCCGGCCCGGCGAGGCCATCCCCGGCGAGATGATGGGCCTGGACATCGGGCCCGAGACGGTGGAGGCGTTCCGGGCCGAGATCGCCCGCGCCAAGCTGATCTTCTGGAACGGCCCCATGGGGGTCTTCGAGGTGGACACCTTCGCCGGCGGCACGATGGAGATCGCCGCCGCAGTGGCCGCCAGCGCCGCCACCACCATCATCGACGGCGGCGACTCGGCGGCCGCCGTCGCCAAGGCCGGCGTGGCCGAGCGCATCAGCCATATCTCGACCGGCGGCGGCGCCGCGCTGGAGTTCCTGGCCGGCGACAAGCTGCCGGGGATCGAGGCGCTGACGGAGGCGTGATGAAAAGGGAATTCGTCATCGCCGGCAACTGGAAGATGTACAAGACCGGGGCCGAAGCCCGGGAGCTCGTCCTGGCCCTGGCCGGCTCCTTCGCCGCCGTCCGCGGCCTGACCGTCGTCGTCTTTCCCCCCTTCACGGCGCTGGAGTCGGTGCGCGGCCTCGATCCCAAGGTGCGCATCGGCGCCCAGAACGTGTTCTACGAGGAGCAGGGCGCCTTCACCGGCGAGGTCGCGCCGCGGATGCTGGCCGGGCTGGCGGAATACGTGCTGGTGGGCCATTCCGAGCGGCGGCAGGTCTTCCACGAGAGCGATGCCGACGTCGCCCGCAAGCTGCGGGCCGCGCTGGCCGCCGGCCTGAAGCCGGTCCTCTGCCTGGGCGAGACCCTGCCGGAGCGCGAGTCCAACGCCACCCTGTCCAAGGTGGACGGCCAGCTCGACGCCGCCCTGGCCGGCGTCTCCGGGCCCGAATGGGGGAGCGTCCTCGTGGCCTACGAGCCCATCTGGGCCATCGGCACCGGGCGCACCGCCACGCCGCAGCAGGCCCAGGAGGTGCACCGCCACCTGCGCCTGCGGCTGGAGGCCATGGCGCCGTCGCGGCGCGTCCCCATCCTCTACGGGGGCTCGGTGAAGCCCGAAAACAGCCTGGACCTGCTCTCCCAGGAGGACATCGACGGCCTGCTGGTCGGGGGCGCTTCCTTGAAAGCCGAGTCGTTTTCTGCTATAATCAACAGCGGCTCGCAACTTCTGCGTTCATAGGAGGCAACGTGCAGGGTGTTTTGCTGTTCATTCATATAGTCGTATGCCTGCTGCTGGTCATCGTCGTCCTGCTGCAGAGCGGCAAGAGCGCCGACCTGGCCGGGGCGTTCGGGGGCTACGGCAGCCAGTCGACCTTCGGCCCGCGCGGCACGGCCACGCTGCTCTCCAAGATCACCACGACGCTGGCCATCCTGTTCATGGTGACGTCGCTGATGCTGCAGGTGCTGGAGGCCCGCAAGAACCGCTCCGGCTCGGTGCTGCCCGGCGGCGAAAAGCCGGCCGCCTCGCAGACCCAGCAGCCGGGCGGGGCGAAAAAATAGGTTTGCGCTGAAGATCTCCCAGTTCGCGTTTATTTCATATACATGCCGAGGTGGTGGAATTGGTAGACACGCAAGCTTGAGGTGCTTGTGGGCATTTGCTTGTAGGGGTTCGAGTCCCCTCCTCGGCATAACATGGAGAGGTGCTGGAGTGGCCGAACAGGGCTGCCTGCTAAGCAGTTATCCGGGGTAAACTCGGATCGTGGGTTCGAATCCCACCCTCTCCGTTTCCCTTCCGTTCCAATTGAATCGACGTCGTATAATTGTTTCCCCTTCGCTATTGTAAATTGACTTATGGGGTGGAATTCGAACCCACGCAGTACCTGGGTTCGACGTTCCGGGCAGCAGCCCGGAGCGGAGCGACCGAGCGAAAGCGAGGGAGCTCCATCCCACCCTCTCCGTTTTCCTTCCGTTCCAATTGAAACGACGTCGTATAATTGTTTCCCCTTCGCTATTGTAAATTGACTTATGGGGTGGAATTCGAACCCACGCAGTACCTGGGTTCGACGCTCCGGGCAGCAGCCCGGAGCGGAGCGACCGAGCGAAAGCGAGGGAG
>DAHVOV010000170.1 GCA_027318645.1 Candidatus Aminicenantota bacterium | reverse complement strand
CGGCGCTCGGCGGGGACCGTGAACTCGGCCTCGATGCCGGAAAGGTCGTACGCGCCGCTCAGCAGCTCGGCGATCCTTCGCCTCAGATTTTCCTGCAGGGTCTTCATGGGCCGGTCCTCTCGCTCTTCCTGACGGGGTTTCCTACGGCGGGATTATAGCGCAGCCGTCCCGGCGGCGTCAATCGTGGAACGCGGTGGCGGCGAGCTTTTTCGCTGGCCCGGCCGCCTATTTCAGGATCGCCTTCTCCCTTTCCAGGAGGATGCGGTAGGCGGCGGAGGCGCCGCCGGCGTCGCGCAGGGCGGCGACCAGGTCGCAGCTGGAGGCCAGGCGGGCGAGGTGGGCCAGCGTCTTCAGGTGCAGGCCGATGTCGCGGTCATCGCTCATGATGAGGAAGACCAGGCTCACCGGCGCGCCGTCGGGGGCCTTGAAGTCGATGCCCCGGCGGACCAGGGCCAGGGCCAGGAAGAACTCCGAGAACTCGTCGGAGAACACGTGGGGCGTGGCCACGCCGCGGCCGATCCCCGTCGACTGGACGCTCTCGCGCTTGACGAACAGACGCTTCACCTTGCGGGCGTCGGCGATGGTCCCCTTCTCCTTGAGGAAATGGGCGAAGTCGCCGTACAGGTGGGAGGTGTCGCGGCATGTATCGCAGATGAAGATGTTCTCCGGCTTGAGATGGTTGGCCAGTTTCATCATAGGCTCCTTCGGATGTCGTCGCCGCTGCCCGGGACCCGGTCGGGGCCGGCCGACGCCAAGGCCGCCGCGTCGCCGTCGCGCTCCAGGCGCAGCGGCGTCCCCCAGGGGTCGACGAGAAGGCCGGCGGCGCGCAGATGGCCGGGGACCAGCTCGGCCAGGTCGGCGGGATAGCCGCCGCGCTCGTCGGCGAAGGCGCCCAGCGCCGCCTCCACTTCCCGCAGCTGCGCGCCGAGCGCGGCCTGCTTGGCCTCGTCGAGCCGGGCGCCTGAGGCCGCCAGCGGGCCGGCTTCCCCTCCCCGGGCGAGGTGCAGGACCAGCACCACGGCGAGGGCGACCAGGAGGACCAGCAGGACATAGCGCATGGACCCATTCTATGCAAGTGAAAATGAAATTACAAGCGCGGCCGGCGGCGCGCTCAGCCGTTTCCCGGGGCGCGGAAGGCCCCGCGCCGCGGGTCGATCTCCTGCGCCAGGAAGCCCGCCTCGCCGGCGCGGGCGCGGCGGACGAGCTCGCGGATCGGGCCCTTGGCGCGGCGGTCGATGACCAGGCGCAGCCGGGTGGCGGGGAAGGCGCTGAGCATCTCGTAGTCGTTGCTGCTGTCGCCGGCGGCCAGCGCGGGCTCGCGGGCCAGGAGGCGGCGGATGTTGGCGACCTTGCCGGCGCCGAGGTTCGGCGCCAGCCCGGGCAGGGGCCGGGCGCTGAAGCGGCCGCCGGCCTGCGCCAGCTCCATGCCGATGACGCGGCTGCAGGGGAAGCCGGTCACGGCGATCGCCGCCTCCACCAGCTGGCGCTTGCTGGCCGTCGAGACCACCACCGTGCCGCCGCGCGCCAGCCAGCATCCGGCCAGGTCCGCCATCTCCGGGTACAGGCGGACGCCGCTCGTCCATACGTGCCGCCAGCGCCGGCGCGGGTCGCTCACGCCGCGGCGGCGGATGGGGCGGCGCAGCTCGTCGCGGACGGTCGCGGCGGCGAGCCGGTCGAATTCGGCGGGGGAAAGGCCCTGGTGCAGCGAGATCATCCACGGGTAGGCGAAGGCGCAGCCGATCCCCGGCGTCTCCTCCAGGGCGCGGTTCATGGCCAGCAGCCCCGAGGTGAAGACCCTGTAGTCCTCCAGGCAGCGGTCGTCCTCCTCGGCGACGGGCCGGCGCTGCAGCCGGTCCAGGGCCGCGAAGACCTCGTCCCTCATTTTCGCGATCGGGTAAGGCCGGCCGTGGAGCGCCAGATGAGCGACGCCGCCGATGCGGTTGGGGACGGTGGCGGCCAGGGCCGCGGCGTCCAGGCGGAACTCCAGGCCGAAGGCCAGGCGCCGCAGCAGCGCCTCGCCGACGTCGTTGAAGGCGCAGGTGTTGTCCCAGTCGAAGACCGCGATGTCCCCCGGCCGCACGCCGGCCAGGAGCCGTCTCAGCTCCCTGAGGTTGCGCTCGCTCCAGTTCAGCCGCTTGAGATCCATGCCCCCTCCTATACCCGATGAACGCCGGGAATGCAAGGAAAGCAACGAGCCGGAGACGACCGGCGTCGGACGTTTGCGAAGCCTGAGAAGAAACTTCGCGGGCGGCTGGGAAGATGCTTCCTTCTCGCTCATGAGCGACGCCCAACGCCTCACGCCGATGGAGCGATCTTTTGTCTTCATTCTTCGGCCGCGCCGCCCGCTTCCGGCCGCCTTGGCCATTGCCGGCCCATCCTGCTATAATCGTCCCTTGCATGCGGGAACGCCCGCATCCCCATGGGAGGCCCGATGACGTTCGCCCCTGTTCCGCCGGCCGACGCGGCGCGGCACTGAATTGCCCGTCTACAAGGCGCGGGTCAGCCGCAAGATCTTCGTCTCGCAGGAGACCGGCTTCGGCGTCTTCCTGGCGCGGCTGGAGGGGGCGCGCGAGAGCCGGGTCATCGTCGGCAACCTCCACGCCCTGAGCGTGGGCGACCTGCTCGAGATCGAGGGCGAGGAGTCGGAGCACCCGCGCTTCGGCCGCCAGATCAAAGTCAGCCGCTTCGAGTTCGTCAAGCCCCAGGACGCGGAGGGGATCGTCCGCTACCTGGCCTCGGGCCGCTTCAAGGGCATCGGCCGCAAGACGGCGCAGCGCATCGCCGACCATTTCGGCCCGGCGACCTTCGAGGTCCTGGAGAACCAGCCGGAGCGGCTGCGCGAGGTGCCGGGGCTGAAAAAGACGGCCGTCGCCGCCATCCAGGAGAGCGTCCGCGGCAGCCGCGTCCTGCGCGACCTGACCGTCCGCCTGACCCCGTTCGGCGTCGGCCAGGAGACGGTCTACCGCATCCACCGCGAGTTCGGCGACCTGGCCCTGGCCATGGTCGAGGGCGACCCCTACCAGCTGATCGAGCGCATCCGCGGCGTGGGCTTCAAGGTCGCCGACGCCATCGCCCGCGCCGTGGGCGTCGCCCGCACCGACCCGCAGCGGCTGCGGGCGGGCATCCTTTTCAACCTGCAGCAGGCGGAGTTCCAGCGCGGCGACCTCTTCGTCCCCCGCGACGAGCTGCTGCAGAAGTGCGCCTGGCTGCTGGACGTGGACGACGCCGACGTGTTCGCCGTCCTGCAGCGGCTGCTGGAGCGCGGCGAGCTGCGCCTCGTCGAGCTCCCGGAGCCCTGCATCCTGACCCCGCAGAACGAGCTGATCGAGACGGCCGCCGCCCAGCGCCTGCGCCGGCTGGCCCGGGACGGCGGCGCGGTCGACGAGCCGGCGATCGACTTCGCCTCGGTGTTCGCCACGCTGGCGCTGGAGCTGACCGAGGAGCAGAAGCAGGCCGTGCTGGCCGCCGTGCGCAACCGGCTGACGGTCATCACCGGCGGGCCGGGCACGGGCAAGACCACCATCATCCGCGCCATCATCGAGGTGCTGCGCGCCAACCGCCGGCCGGTCCTGGTGGCCGCGCCCACCGGCCGGGCGGCCAAGCGCATCGAGGAGAGCGCCTTCTGCCCGGCCTCGACCATCCACCGCCTGCTCAAGTTCAACCCCGAGAGCGGCCGCTTCGTGCACGACGCGCGCAACCCGCTGCCGGCGGGGACGGTCATCGTCGACGAGTTCTCCATGGTCGACTCCTTCGTCCTGTTCTCGCTGCTGCAGGCGCTGAGCGACGACACGCAGCTGATCATCATCGGCGACAAGGACCAGCTGCCCTAGGTCGGGCCGGGCAACGTGCTGCGCGACATGATCGCCAGCGGCTTTTTCCCGGTCATCTACCTGCAGCGCAACTTCCGCCAGGACCAGGGCAGCCTGATCGTGGAGAACGCCTGCCGCGTCAACGGCGGCGAGCCGCTGCTGCTGCCCAAGCCCGACCCCGACGCCGACTTCGTCTTCCTGCGCGTGCGCGAGGAGGCGCAGGCGCTGGAGAAGGTCGAGCGCATCCTGCGCCGCTACGGCGGGGAGCACCCCTTCAACTCGCCGGGGCTGCAGGTGCTGGCGCCGATGTACCGCGGCGACGCCGGCATCGACCGCCTCAACCAGATGGTGCAGGAGAAGTTCAACCCCGAGCCCCTGCTGCTGCGCCGGGACAAGGGCGCCTTCAAGCGCCTGGACAAGGTGATGCAGACGCGCAACGACTACGACAAGGGTGTGTTCAACGGCGACCTGGGCGTCGTCGAGGGCTACGACGCCGGCGACCGCCTGCTGCGCGTCGACTTCGACGGCTGGGTCGTCGAGTACGCCGCCGACGAGCTCGACGACCTTTCGCTGGCCTACGCCGTCTCCATCCACAAGGCGCAGGGATCGGAGTACGACGTCGTGGTGCTGTGCCTGCTGGGCGCGCACGCGCGTATGCTCAGCCGCGAGATCTTCTACACCGCCGTCACCCGGGCGCGGCGCCGGCTGATCCTCCTCTCCGACGAGGAGACGATCGCCCGCGCCGTGGCCAACTCGCAGCCGGTGCAGCGCCGCACCCTGCTGCTGCAGCGGCTGCGCGAGGAGTTCGCGCCGGGGCCCGGCGCCGGGCGGCGGCCCTCCGGGCCTGTGGTATAATCGCGCCATGGACGACCTCGCCCCCACCCCGCTGCTGCGGCAGTACCAGGAGATCAAGAAGAGCTACCCGGACGCCATCCTGTTCTTCCGCCTGGGCGACTTCTACGAGATGTTCTTCGACGACGCCCGCGTCGCCGCCCCCATCCTGGAGGTGGTGCTGACCTCGCGCAACAAGAACAAGGAGGGGGCGGTGCCGCTGTGCGGCGTGCCGCACCACGCCTGGGAGAACTACGCCGCCAAGCTGCTGCGCAAGGGCTACAAGGTGGCCATCTGCGAGCAGATGGAGGACCCGGCGCTGGCCAAGGGCATCGTGCGCCGCGAGGTCACGCACATCCTCACCCCGGCCACGGCCCTGGAGGTGGAGGCGCTGGACGGCGGGCTGAACAGCTTCATCGTCGTGGTGCGCCGCGAGGGCGCGGCGCTGGCCCTGGCCTCCCTCGACCTCGCCGTCGGCGACTTCGAGGTGCGGGCCTTCGCCGCCGGCAGCGACGAGGCGCTGTTCAACGAGCTCACCCGCCGCTTCCCGCGCGAGATCATCATCGCCCGCTCCCAGGAGAAGGACTTCGCCCAGTTCGTGCGGCGCTTCCCGGAGTTCGCCGACGTCCTGCTCACCGCAACCGACGACGCCGAGTTCGCCGCCGCCGACTGCGCCGAGGTCCTGCGCCGCCAGTTCGCCCTGGAGAGCCTCGAGGGGCTGGGCATGGCGGAGCACCCGACGGCCGTCGGCGCCGCCGGCGTGGCCATCAAGTACCTGCGCTCCATCCGCCCCGGCTCGCTGCCGCACCTGGGCGCGCCGCGCTTCAGCGCCCGCGAGGAGTACCTGGTCCTGGACGCCGTCTCCTTCCGCAACCTGGAGGTGGTGGCCAACCTGCGCAACGGCGCCGCCGCCGGCTCGCTGTTCGCCGCCGTGGACATGACCGTCACCCCCATGGGCCGGCGGCTGCTCCGCAAGTGGCTCACCTACCCGCTGCTGGACCGGGCGGCCATCGAGCGGCGCCTGGACGGGGTCGACGAGTTCGCCCAGAACCTGATCGGCCGCAGCGAGGTGCGCAAGAAGCTGAAGTCGTTCGCCGACCTGGCGCGGCTCAACTCGCGCATCGCCCTGAACATCGCCCAGCCCCAGCACCTGCTCAGCCTGCGCGACACGCTGGCGCGCATCCCCGCCGTGCTCACCGACGTCCAGGCCATGCAGTCCGGCCTGGTGCGCGAGGCCGGCGCCGGGCTGCGGCCGCTGCCCGAGGTCGTCGAGCTGGTGGAACGGGCCATCGCCGAGGAGCCGGCCGCCGCCCTCGGCGAGGGTCAGGTCATCCGCGCCGGCTTCCACGCCGGGCTCGACGAGCTGCGCGCCGTCAGCCGCGACGCCAAGGAGATCGTCGCCGCCATGGAGCGGCGCGAGCGCGAGGCCACCGGCATCGCCTCGCTCAAGATCAAGTACAACAAGGTCTTCGGCTACTTCATCGAGGTCACCAAGCCCCACCTGCACCTGGTGCCCGAGCGCTACGCGCGCAAGCAGACGCTGGTCAACGCCGAGCGCTTCCTTACCGCCGAGCTGAAGGAGCTGGAGGAGAAGATCCTCAAGGCCGAGGAGCGCATCGTCGCCATCGAGCGCACGCTCTATTTCGAGGTGCTGGCCGGGATCCAGCGCTTCTCGCCGCAGCTGAACGGCAACGCCGACCAGGTCGCCCTGCTCGACGTCCTGTCCGCCGCGGCCGAGCTGGCGCAGCGCCGCGGCTACGTGCGGCCGGAGGTCAACGACGGCGCCGCCATCCGCGTCCAGGAGGGGCGCCACCCGGTGGTGGAGGCCGCCTCGGGCCGCGGCTTCATCCCCAACGACCTGGCGGTCGCCGCCGACAACGAGCAGATCCTGCTCATCACCGCGGGCGTGAACCTCTACCTCACCAGCAAGGCGCAGATCCGCCTGATGTACGAGAGCCAGAGCTTCGAGAACAGCGCGCTCTCGACCATCAGCGGCTTCCGCGGCGCGCTGACGATGAACTT
>DAHVOV010000160.1 GCA_027318645.1 Candidatus Aminicenantota bacterium | reverse complement strand
TCCGTCGGCCCCTGCAATGCCACCAGCACTTCCTTGCCGATCTGGTCCTTGTTGGACAGCAGGGTGTCCAGGTCGTTCTTGCCCAGGATGTCCCGCAGCTTGGACTGGGCCAGCAGGGTGGAGGCCATGCTGAAATTCTCGACGGCGATGATCGACTTCGGCGCGTCGAAGATCTTGTAATAGACCACGGCGTCGATCTTGACCGGGACCGAGTCCTTGGTCATGATCTCCTGGGGGACGACGTCCATGGTGCGGATGCGCATGTCCACGCGCTTCACGTATTCCAGGACGGGAATGATGATGTTCAACCCGGGCTTGATCTGGCGGACGAACCTCCCCAGGCGAAACACCACGCCGCTCTGCCATTGCGACACGATCCGGATCCCGAGCAGGCAGATGACACCCACAATGATCGCACCCATCGTCAGCAAATCGGGCATGTGAACCTCCTCGTTAGAACCCCGAGACACGCTTGCCGCACTGGCCGACCCGACACGCGGCCGCCATGCGCTGCGCAGAAGGATTGTAAGGAACATTTGCCGAAATAGCAATGGCCGGCAGGCAGGAACTCCTTCCGGAATTTGCCCTCCGCCTCCCTGAACGCTTCAAAGCGGCCATCGCTCGTCAAGCCGGCATGGGTTCGCCCGGTTGACGGCCTGCGAGCGGGAAAACTATAATACTCGCAAGAGGAGACAAAATGAAAAAGACAGTTTTGACCGCGGGGATCTTTTTCGCGATCCTTTCCCTGGCGCAGGCCCAGGATGCGAAGCAGCAGGAGGAGCAGCAGAAGGCGATGGCGGCCTACATGAAGGCCGCGGCGGTGACCGAGAACCACCAGTTCCTGGCCAAATACGCCGGGGACTGGGATGTCGAGGTCACCTACTGGACGGCTCCCGGCGCGCCGCCGTCAAAAAGCGCCGCCACCTTCAAGGCGGCGTCCAGGCTCGGCGGCCGCTATGTGATGATGGACTTCAGCGGTTCCATGATGGGGCAGCCCTTCACGGGGATCTGGCTCGTCGGCTATGACAACCTGGAGCAGAAATACAACAGCCTCTGGATCGACGACACCTCCACCAGCTTCTTCATCACCAAGGGCACGCGCGAGGGCAACGTGATCAGCGAGAGCGGTTCCTGGCCCGATCCCGTGTCGGGGCGGATGCTGCAGGTCAAGGCCCGGACCACCTGGATCGGCGACGACGAGTTCCGCTACGAGCAGTTCATGGTGCTGGCGGACGGCTCGGAGCACAAGGGCATGGAGTTCGACAGCAAGCGCAGGAAATAGCCGCGCTCCGGGAACGGCCGGGCGCCCGCTCAACCGGGGGAGCCCAGCGGGCGGAGGAGGCGCATGACGATGCGCGGGCGCACCGCCAGCCCCAGCGAGGCGAAGCCCCTGCGCCACTGCCCCTCGTCGCCGCTCCACGCCTGCCCGGCCGGCCCGGGGAGCTCCTCGAAGTCCAGGCGCATGACCCCCGCCGGCAGGGGGCACGGTGGGCCGAAATTGACCAGCAGCAAGCGGACCTCCGCCTGCGGCCAGCGCGAGCGGAGCACGTCCCAAAGGGCCGCCAGGGCCGTGCTGCTGTCCTCCCCATCCGGAACGCCGAGCTGGCGGACGAGCCTGTGGCGCACGAACAGGATGCGGTTCCCCGGGCGGTCGAGCCGCAGCAGGCGGCCCAGGCGCTCCTCATGCCGCGCGGCAGCGGCGACGACGTGGTCTCGCCAGTCGGGAACGACCGCCGGCAGCTTGTTCGCGCCGGGGCGGCGCGGGAAATCGTGGAACAGCCGGAACCCGAAAACCGTGCTGCAGATGGAGCTGACCTCCCCGCGGGTGATGACCTCCGCCAGCGAGCCCGGGTCATAGAGCCTGCCGACGTCCGGCTCGGCAAGGTAGCGCGTGAGCCCGTCCAGGGGCGTGAGCCACCAGTCGAAGGGGTAGACCTTCCAGGAGCCGAAGCAGACGCGGACCTGGCGGGTCACCCGGCAGCTGAGGCCCAGCGGCACGACGTGGGTGAACGGCGGGATCCTGTCGGGCCCCCTTCCTGTCTTCTTCTTCCTGATGGCCATTCGCCCGAATCATATTGCTTTTTCAACGGGCTGCCAACCCCTGCAAAGAAACAAGAGCGACAGAGGTAAAGGGGTAGAGGAGTAGAGGGATAGAGTGGCAAAGAGGCAGAATGGCAGAGTAGCCGCACTGGAGAAGCATCAGGGGCTCATGAAAGTCGCTTATATCCGTTCCCCGCAAAAGGCTCGGCAAGATGAATTGAGATGAAAAGCGACGATCCCGTATACTACTGCTTAACGCGGATCGCCACGAGGAGGTGGAGGATGGAACGTCGTGTCATGTTGGCTGCCTGGCTTTCATTTTCATCCCTGGCCCTGTTCGGCGCCACCCTGCGCGTCACCTCCCCGAACGGCGGCGAGACGATCAGAATGGGGAGCATCCAGCGGATCACCTGGGAGGCGACCGACATCAGCCAGCAATTCAGGATCGTCCTCATGAACACGGGCGGCAGCCGCTTCGGCAAGATCGTCGAGAACCTGGCCAGCGACCGGCGGAGCTATGACTGGAGCGTACCCGAGACGCTGGCCGGCGACGCGCCCGAGGGCCGCTACCGGATACGCGTCGTCACCATGGACGGCGGGATGCATGACGACAGCGATGACGACTTCAGCATCGCCGTAGCCACGGAGCCCCCTCCCGCCGCCACGCTGCAGCTTCTCAGCCCCAACGGCGGCGAGACCCTGGTCTTGGACCAGCCCACGTCCATCCGCTGGAGCCAGACCGGCCTGCGCGGCACGGTGCGCCTGGTGCTCATCGCCGGCGAAGCCGAAGCGGGCGACGTCGCCTCGGGGCTGGACGCCGCCGCGGGCCAATACAACTGGACGGCGGGGCGCAAGGCCAACGGCGACCTGGTCGCGGAAGGCACCGATTTTCGCATCCGCGTCCAGTCCGAAAGCAGCAGCGGCGTGTACGATTCCAGCGACCGCGCGTTCAGCCTGTCATCGTTCACCGTCGATCTCGGCGGCCTGGAGGCGAGGCAGATCCGGGTGACCCGGCCGGAGCGGGGGGCCGAGCTGATCATCGGCACGATCGCGACCATCGAGTGGACGCCTCCGACTTTCGCCGGCGTGGACATCGGCTCCACGGTCAGGCTTTCGGCGGTGCGCCAGTCCGACCACCGCACGGTCGTGTTCCAGCCGCGGCGGGCCAACATTCCCGGGGTCAATTCGTTCCTCTGGTCGATCGATGCAGGGGCGTTCAGGGATTTCGCCGGGGAGTACCGCATCCGCGTGGACAGCAATTCCGGGTTGAGTGGCGAAAGCGCCGTGTTCCGGCTGCGGAATAGCGGGGAGATCACGCGACTGTTCAGCAGCATCCTGGAAACCGACCTGGTGCTGGACTTGTTCCCCGCGACCATGCAGGTGACCCATCTATTGGGCCGCGGGAGCTCTACCCTGCACAAATACCGGATACGCATCACCCTGCGCATGCGCAACAACAGCCAGGGGCCGATGGCGGAGATCCGTGAAGTGGAGTGCCGGTGGCATATCGAGAACAAGACGGACCAGCGCCCCGAATGGCGCGACGTGGATATTCAAAACCAGCGACACAGCGGCAGCCTCATGGTCGGCCCGTTTCGCCATAGCGAGTGGACGACGCAGAGCGTCATGATCGATTTCGATCACGGCCATGCCTCCCCCGGAACGTTGAATGATGAGCAATACCGCATGGTGTTCGAGCTCGTCACTCCGCCGAACATCAACGACCATCAGCCGGGCAACAATACGACGCGCTCGCCCGGCTTTTACCTCCATCATTATGAATGAGTGATGCGGGAATTTGCCCTCAGGTGCAACTTCATTGCGTTGATGATGACTTGCCGGAATAACCGCGGCTAGCGCTCGATCGCTTTCCCGCAGTGGGGGCAGGCCCTCTCCTTTTTCTCCTGCTTCTGGATCTCGCCGGTGAAGCCGGATGCGAGGATGCCGGCGGGCAGGGCGAAGAAGCCGATGCCCAGGATGGCGATGATCCCGCCCAGCACCTTGCCCAGCGACGTGAGGGGATACATGTCGCCGTAGCCGATGGTGGTCAGGGTGGCGATCCCCCACCACATGGCCGCCGGGATGCTGCTGAACTTGTCGGGCTGGGCCTCGTTTTCGACGAAATACATCAGGCTCGACGACAGGACCAGGAGGATCAGGACCGAGAATATCGCGATGAACAATTCCTCTTTTTTCTCGACGAAGACATTGCGGATCCTGCGCAGCGACCTCATGTAGCGCCCCAGCTTCAGCAGCCGGAACAGGCGAAAGAGGCGGAGGGCGCGCAGGAAGCGCAGATCGACCGGGATGAGCATCGGCAGGTAGAACGGCGCAATGGCCAGCAGGTCGACGGCCGCCATCGGGGAGAGCACGTAGCGCACCCGTCCCCACAGCGGATGCCTGTACTTGACGTTCTCGGTGCAGCTCCACAGGCGCAGCAGGTACTCGACGCTGAAGATGAGGACCGAAACCACTTCGAACCAATGAAAGATCGGCCTGTATCTTAAATATAGAGCATGTTCCGTTTCCAGGATCACCGAAAGCACGTTGAAGAAGATCAATCCCATCAGGAACAGGTTGATGTTGCGCTCCAGCTTGCTCTCGATCACCGTGGCGTCCAGGAGTTCGAAGACCTTTTTTCGCGTTCTCATCTTGCTTTCCTGGCTCCTTCCATCGTCACCTTTGGCTCCCTTGGAGAACGATGCCCGTCCAGACATGCCAGACCGGCGCCACGACCAGACCTCCCAGCCCCACGGCGACGTCGACGACCAGCGGCAGCCGCGTCACCGCCCCGGCGAACAGGAGCAGGTAGAGGCCGCCGCCCAGTACGCCAATCCCCGCCAGCGGCCGCGGCATGAGGCGGCGGCGCAGTGTCGCCAGGTTCACGACCAGCGCGAAGCCGCCCATCAGGCCGTAGGCGAAAAAGCAGGGGTCGCTGTGGGGAACGCCTGCGGCGGCCAGCAGCGGCCGGGCGGACTCCGCGGCGGCCACATAGCCCTTTGCCAGGCGCGGCGCCAGCACCCCGAACTGGGCGAAGGCCTCCCGCATGCCGTCCAGATAGATGGGGCGAAGGATGCTTGCGGCGGCCGGTGACAAGGGTTTTGCCACATGATCCTCCCGCACCCAGAACCCGGGAGGCACCCGCGCCGCCCCGAACGCCTCCTCCGTCTGTGCGGCGGGCAAGGCGGTGAT
>DAHVOV010000151.1 GCA_027318645.1 Candidatus Aminicenantota bacterium | reverse complement strand
CCTCGGCCTCGAGCACGACGATCGAGCGCACGCCGGCGCGGACCAGCGCCATGGCCGTGGCCAGGCCGACAACGCCGCCGCCGATCACCGCCACGTCGTAGATCCGCTCGCCCATTGCCTTTACTCCCTGTCTTCCGCGTTCCGCGATGAGACCGGAATATAACAGATGCGCCAGGGCGTCGTCAAACAATGCAGAACTTTCCGAACTAAGTAACAAGTGACAAGTGACAAGTGACGAGTAAAAACGATCGGCATACGGCTAACGGCTGACAGCATACGGAAGAAAAATTCCTATGAGAGCATCGAGGTTACACGTACCACGTACCACGCTCCATGTTAAACGATAAAAATGATGAACTGAAGAATGCGATAGACCTGTTATTGCTGTTACTTGTCACTCGTCACTTGTCACTCGTCACTTGGCTCGAATGGCCCCATGCCGCAGGCAGTACGCCCAGCTCATCCATGTCCCAAAACGGTTGTCCCGCCCGCTTAACTGCGATATAATGGCCCTTTCCACGGAGGTTCCCCACCATGATCAACGAAGCGATGTTTCGCGAATATGACATCCGCGGCCTGGCCGACAGCGAGCTCGACGACGCCGTCGTGGAGCGCATCGCCATGGCCGTCGCCGCCGTCTATGTGCGCGAGGGCAAGAAGACGATCGCCGTCGGCATGGACGGCCGGCCGAGCTCGCCGCGCATCCGCGAGCGCGTCGCCCGCACCCTGGCCTCCTACGGCCTGGAGGTGATCGACCTTGGGCTGGTCCCCACGCCGGTCGTGTATTACGCCGCCTTCCGCCACCAGCTCGGCGGGGCCGTCATCGTCACCGCCTCGCACAACCCGAGCGAGTACAACGGCCTCAAGATCATGCTCGGCACCGCCGCCCTCTACGGCGACCAGGTCAAGGAGATCTACCGCCTGGCCGTCGGGGAGTCCTTCCCCGCGAAAAAGAAGGGCAAGGTCCGCCGGCAGGACATCCTGCCCGAGTACCTGGACTACATCGCCGGCAACGTCTCCTTCAAGAAGAAGCTGCGCGTCGTGGTCGACGCCGGCAACGGCACCGGCGGCATCACCGCCCCCGAACTGTACCGCCGCCTGGGCGCCGAGGTCATTCCCCTCTTCTGCGACGTCGACGGCCGCTTCCCCAACCACCATCCCGACCCGACCGTGGCCAAGAACCTGCAGGCCATGATCGCCAAGGTGCGCGAGAGCGGCGCCGACCTGGGCATCGGCCTCGACGGCGACGCCGACCGCATCGGCGTCGTCGACGGCCAGGGGCGCATCCTCTGGGGCGACCAGCTGCTGCTGATCTACGCCAGGGACATCCTGCGCCGCCACCCCGGCGCCACGATCATCTCCGAGGTCAAGGCCTCCGAGGTGTTCTACAGCGAGGTGCGGCGGCTGGGCGGCAACCCGATCATGTGGAAGGCCGGCCATTCGCTGATCAAGAAGAAGCTCTTCGAGGTGAACGCCCTGGCCGCCGGCGAGGTGAGCGGCCACGTCTTCTTCCACGACAAGTGGTTCGGCTTCGACGACGCGGTCTACGCCGGGGCGCGGCTGCTGGAGCTCCTCGGCGAGGCCGACGCCAGCCTGGCGAACCTGTTCGACGCCATCCCCCGCGTCTTCAACACCCCCGAGATCCGCGTCGACGCCGGCGACGACGTGAAGTTCCGCGTCGTCGACATCGTCCGTGAGCACTTCCGCCGCATCCTGCCGGTGATCGACATCGACGGCGCGCGCGTGCAGTTCCCCCGCGGCTGGGCGCTGGTGCGCGCCTCCAACACCCAGCCCTCGCTGGTGGTGCGCTACGAGGCCGACTCGCAGGAGGAGCTGGAGCGCATCCAGGCCCAGGTCGACGAGGTCATCCGCAACGCCGTCGCGGCGGCGAAGTGAGCGTGCCCTTCTTCCTGCAGGTCGTCCTGCTGGCCGTCCTCCAGGGGATCACCGAGTTCCTGCCGGTGAGCTCCAGCGGCCACCTGGTGCTGGCCCAGAAACTGCTGGGGTTCGCCGCCCCGCCCCTGGCCTACGACGTGTGCTTCCACCTCGGCACCCTGCTGGCCGTGGTGGCGTACTTCTTCCGCGACCTGCGCGAGCTGGCGCTGCGCTTCACACGCCGGGAGAATTTCCGCCTGCTGGTGCTGCTGGCCGTCGCCACGCTGCCCGCCGCCGCCGTCGGCCTGCTGTTCCGGGAGCGCATCGAGTCGCTTTTCTCCGGCGCCTCCTTCCTCGGCTGGGCCTTCTGGTTCACCGCCGCCGTGCTCCTGGCCTCGCGCTTCCTGCGCCGGCAGCGGCGGCTCCCCGACGTGGCGGCGGCGCTGCTCATCGGCGCGGCCCAGGCGGTGGCCATCCTCCCCGGCGTCTCGCGCTCGGGCATGACCATCGCCGTCGCCCTGCTCCTGGGCCTGTCGTTCGACTTCTCCTTCCGCTTTTCCTTCCTGCTCTCCATCCCGGCGGTGCTGGGCGCCGTCGTCCTCGAGGCCGGCGACATCCCCTGGCGCTCCGGCCAGGCCCCGCTGCTGGCGCTGGGCGTGGCGGTGGCGGCGGCGACGGGGCTGCTGGCGCTGGCCTGGCTGCGGCGGCTGGCGCTGCGCGACCATTTCCACCGCTTCGCCTGGTACCTCGTCCCGCTGGGGGCGGTCGCGTTCCTGCTGCTGTAGCCGCGGATGAGCCTTGCAAACCAGTGATCGTGTTCGTGATAGTGGCAGTAGAAGCCATCAAAGAGATCCTATAATTTTGACGGTTCCTTGATTAAGGATTCTTCTACTTTTTCCTTTTACCTTTTTCCTTTTTACTTAAGGTTGCCTTGCTTCGGGCCAGCGATTGATCGTGGTCAACCGCTTGCCAAGTCCGATCTTCAGATCTTGGGTCCCTTCATTGTTGCGCTTCCCGATCACTTTGGTCAGGGTTTTGCTTTATGCCTCTCCCATTTCACTTTTCACTGAAGTTCGTTCCAAGCGGTTGCCCGTCACGCGTCACGCGTTACGCGTCACGACAGCTCGTGATCAGAAATAATTTTCGCCCCCGCGCCTAGGACTGGAGCTGCTGGCGCACCGTCTCGGTGATGCTGCGGAAATCGATCTTGCCGCTGCCCATCTTGGGGAACTCGCCCAGCACCACGAACTGCTTGGGCAGGGCGATGGCGGGCAGCTCGTCGGCCATGGCCTTGAGCAGCCGGCGCTCGCCGACCTCGGCGGTGACGGCGGCGACGATCTTCGCCCCTTTCAGCGAGTCGGGCACCTCCACCACGCAGCAGTCGACGCCCTCGGGAAGGAGGTTCTGCATGACGGTCTCCACCTTGACCAGCGAGACCATCTCGCCGCCGATCTTGACGAAGCGCTTCAGCCGGCCGCGGTGCCACAGGTAGCCCTCCTCGTCGAGCACCCCCATGTCGCCGGTCTCGTACCAGCCGTCCTTGATGCGCAGCGAGGTCTCCTCCAGGTCGTCGAAGTAGCCCTTCATGACCAGGTCGCCCTTGACCAGGATCTTGCCCTCGCCCCCCGGCGGCAGGGCCTCGCCGGTGTTGATGTCGACGATCTTGACGCGCACGCTGGGCAGCACCTTGCCGATGCTGCCCGGCTTGTTGGCCCCCGGCAGGTTGGTGGAGACGACCGGGCTGGTCTCGGTGGTGCCGTAGCCCTCGCACAGCTCCAGGTTGTGCTTCTGCAGGAAGCCCTCGCGCAGCGAGTCGGGGGTCTTGTCGGCGCCGGCCACGGCGACGCGCAGCGAGGCGAAGTCGCCGGGATCGGACTGGCGCAGGTAGCCAGCAAAGAAGCTCGGCGTGCCGACCATCAGCGACACCTTCTCCTCGCGCACGATGCTGCTGACCTTGCGGTACTCCAAGGGGTTGGCGTAGGCGACGATGGTCATGCCGTAGAGCAGGGGCAGCCAGAAGTCGACGTTGTGGCCGAAGACGTGGAACAGGGGCAGGTTGGCCAGCATCACGTCCTCGCTGGTCACGGTCAGCACGCGGCCGATGTCCAGCACGTTGGAGCCGATGTTGCGGTGGGTCAGCTGCACCGCCTTGGGGTCCTTCTCGCTGCCGGAGGTGAAGAGGATGACCAGGTTGTCGTCGGGCTCGCCCTCGTGCACCGACTTCAGCAGGAAGGAGAGCGGCAGCTTGGCCTTGATCAGCGCCCCCACCTTGTCCAGCGGGCCGACGCTTTCCATGATGTCCTCGATGAAGACCATGCCCGAGACCAGCCGGCAGCCGATCTTCTCCAGCAGCGCCCGCGAGGCGATGATGGTCTTGAAGCCGCACTTGCGCTGGGCGTACTCGGCGTTGTTGGCGGCGCCGGTGGAATAGTTGATCATCACCGGCACCTTGCCGGCCATGAGCACGCCCAGGATCGACAGCATGCAGCCGGCCGAGGTGGGGACCATGATGCCGATGAAGCCGTCGCGGTAGCGGCGGAACTTGTTGGCCAGGATCAGCGAGGCGATCAGCGCCTTCTCGTAGCTGACGTTCTTGTCCAGGAAGCGGTCGACGATGGCCGGCTTGGACCCGAACTTCCTGGCGTTGCGGATGAATTCCTGATGCAGCAGCATGCGGACCTCCGGAACGGGGGTTTTTAACGATTCCTTATATCACAGCCGGGGAGCTCCTAGCAACCGCCACGGGAAACAAATCGGCTCCTCTCAATATTTATGCAATCCTGACCCAATTGGCGTGCGATCTGGTGGGACTAAAGCACCAAGTTCCAAGCACCAAATTTCAAATAAGCTCCAAATTCCAATTGCCAAATATCCCAAACGAAGAAAAAATGCTTGAAATGGCTTTCGTTTAGGACATTGTAATTTGGTACTTGGAATTTATTTGGGATTTGGTGCTTGATGCTTGGAATTTCCCCCATCCCTCGTTCTTCCGGCCATACACTTGACTATCGTGTTCACTAAAACCCCTGCAATTATTTTTGCGAAGAACCAATAAATTGCGGCCGGCCCTACTTGGCCTTGGCCTTGCGCTCCTTGATCTTCAGCTTGCGCATCTTCTTGGCGATGGTGTTGCGGTGCAGCTTGACGCTGGCCGACATCTTCAGGACGTTGTGGTCGTACTTCTCCAGCAGCGCCTGCAGCAGGGTGCGCTCGAACTCCTCGATGATCTCCTTGTAGAAGAGATAGCGGGAGTTCACCGCCCTGCCCGCCAGGATCTTCATCTGGTTCTTGATGGTCAGGGTCTCAAATTGTTCGGCCAGTTCGGTTATCTTTTTTGCTGTCATGGATGCGCAGGAGGTTCAGCCGCTCGCGTAGCTTGGGCGGCAGCGCGCGGCTGCCGGCCACGACGGCCCGGGTCAGGACGGGCGCCAGCTGCGAGCGGTCGAGCGGCTCGGGGTTCAGGGGAAACGCCAGGAAGCAATAGACGACGAGGCCCGAGAGCAGGGCCCCGCGCAGCAGCCCGAAGACGGCGCCCAGCAGGCGGTCGAGGGGCTTGAGCGGCCCCTTGGCCAGCAGCCGGGCCAG
This sequence comes from Candidatus Aminicenantota bacterium, assembly GCA_027318645.1. Classification (GTDB taxonomy): domain Bacteria; phylum Acidobacteriota; class Aminicenantia; order UBA2199; family UBA2199; genus UBA2199. The sequence continues at coordinate 9,744 of DAHVOV010000151.1, read as the reverse complement.
CAGGGCCGTGAGCGCCGCGCCGGCGGAGGCCGCCAGGGACAGGATCGCCAGGAAGGCGGCGAAGTCGGCCAGGCCGCGGGGATGGACCCAGCCGGAGAGCGCGCGCCCGAGCTCGCGGTGCAGGGCGAAGGCCAGCAGCAGCGCGGCGACCAGGAAGAGCAGCGCGAGCAGCTCGCGGACCAGGCCGCGGAAGATGCCGAAGAAAAATGAGAAGAAGAGCACGGCGATGAAGACCAGGTCCAGGACGTTGAGCTCGCCGCTCATGGCTGCTGGCCGGTCAGGATGCGGAAGATCTCGCCGTACTTGGCGGCGGTGGCCTCGATCACGTCCGCGGGAAGGGGCGGCGGCGGGGACGTGCGGTCCCAGGGGGAGGCCAGCAGGTGGTTGCGCACGTACTGCTTGTCGAAGGGAGGCGGCTCCTGGCCGGGGCGGTACTCGTCGCGCTTCCAGAAGCGGGAGGAGTCGGGGGTGAAGATCTCGTCGATGACCACGATGTCCCCGTTCCCGTCGCGGCCGAACTCGAACTTGGAGTCGGCGATGATGATGCCCCGCTCCAGCGCGTAGGCGCCGGCGGCGGCGAAGAGGCGCAGCGACAGCTCGCGGATGCGCCCGGCCGTCTCGCTGCCCAGGCGGTCGGCGAGCTGGGCGAAGGTGATGTTCTCGTCGTGGCCCTTCTCGGCCTTGGTCGTCGGCGTGAAGACCGGCTCGGGAAGGCGGTCGGCGAAGCGCAGCCCCGCCGGCAGCGGCACGCCGCAGATGGCCCCGTCCTTCTGGTAGGTGTTCCAGCCCGAGCCGACGATGTAGCCGCGGACGATGGCCTCGACCGGGAAGGCGTCGAGCCGGCGGGCCAGCAGCGACCGCTTCTCCAGCACGGCGGCGTGCCCGCTGAACTCGGGCAGCGTCTCCGGCTCGGCGCTGATCACGTGGTTGGGCACGATCCCGCGCGTGCGCTCGAACCAGAAGGCGGCGATGCGGTTCAGGATGCGCCCCTTGCCCGGGATCAGCGACGGCAGGACGAAGTCGAAGGCCGATATGCGGTCGCTGGAGACGATCAGCAGGCGGTCGCCGACGCGGAACACGTCGCGGACCTTGCCGCGCTTGAACAATTCGAACGGCAGTACGGCTCTCTCCAGGGATGGCACGGTTCCTCTCCTCTTCCGATTCTCGCAAGCAGGAAAGCCTATTGTATGGGAGTCAAGCGCCGTTGTCAATCGGGGAAGAAGACGTCAGACGCTAGACGTTAGTGGTTAGCAAGGCAATGAAGCTGCAAGCACTATTCTCTTTCTAACGTCTATCGTCCAAGGTCTAACGTCTCTGGATCGTGATTGTCGATCGGGGAAGAAGATGCCAGACGTCAGACGTTAGACGTTAGTGGTTAGCAAGGCGATCAAGCTGAAAGCGCTTTTCTCTTGCTAACGTCTATCGTCTAATGTCTAACGTCTTCTTCATACAATGAGCATGGCGTCGCCGTAGGAGAAGAAGCGGTACTTCTCGGCGATGGCAACGCGGTAGGCCTCCCTCATGGTGTCCAGCCCGGCGAAGGCGCTGGCCAGGATGAAGAGCGACGAGCGCGGCAGATGGAAGTTGGTCAGCAGCTTGTCCACCAGACGGAACTCGAAGCCGGGGCGGATGAACAGCTCCGAGGAGAACTCCTCGTGCGGCGCGCCGGCGTCCAGGCGGGCGAAGGTCTCCAGCGAGCGCACGGCGGTGGTGCCGACGGCCAGCAGCCGGCCGCCGGCGGCCTTCCGCTCACGGATGCGTTGCGCCGTGGCGGCGGGGACGCGGACGCGCTCGCTGCCCATGCGGTGGCGCTCGAGGTCCTCGCTCTCGATGTTCTGGAACGTGGCCTCCCCCACCGCCAGCGTGACCGTCAGCAGCTCGTGGCGGCGGCGCAGCCGCTCCAGGACCTCGGGGGTGAAGTGCAGGCCGGCGGTCGGCGCGGCGATGGAGCCGGGCTCGCGGGCGTAGACCGTCTGGTAGCGCTCGCGGTCGAACTCGCGGCGCGCGGCGGCCTCGGCGGCCCGGCGCTTGATGTAGGGCGGAAGCGGCGCGTAGCCGTGCTCCAGGACGCGGGCGTATTCGCGGTCGAAGCGCAGCCGCCGGCGGCCGCGGCCGCCGGTCTCCAGCACCTCGGCGCGCGCCCCGCCGTCGGCGACGAACCGGGCGCCGGGAACGAAGCGCGACGCCGGCCGGCACAGCGCCTCCAGCATCCCCTCCCCCAGGTCGCGCACGACCAGCATCTCCGCGGCGCGGCCGTCGACTTGACCCAGCAGCCGGGCCGGCAGCACGCGCGAGTCGTTCAGCACCAGGAAGTCCCCTTCCGCCAGCAGGTCGGGAAGGTCGGCGAAGCGATGGTGGGAGACCGCGCCGGAGCCGCGCTCCAGGCGCAGCAGCCGCGAGCCGTCGCGGCGCTCGGCCGGAAAACGGGCGATGAGCTCCGCCGGCAGCTCGAAGTCAAAATCGGACAGCATCATCATTAGCGGCGGAACGATCCTTCGTGACGCGTAACGCGTGACGCGTGACCAGTAGCTGCGAGGGTCGAACTATGGTGGATAGTGAGAAGCGAAACGGACGAGCCAATGTTCGTTCCAACCCGCTCCACTAGCAGTTTATTAATAGCAGCTCGTTTCTATGCTGCTGCTAACACTAACACTATCACTATCACTACTCTTCTTCTTCCTTGACCCGGCCTTCCTTGACGGCCTCGTCGATGATCTTCTTCTGCAGGTGGGAGGGGACCTCCTCGTAGTGGGAGAACTCCATGGTGTAGCTGCCGCGGCCGCCGGTGATCGAGGTCAGGGTGGGCTCGAAGTCCAGCATTTCGGCCATGGGCACGGAGGCCTTGACCACGTGGTTCTTGCCCTTGGTCTCCATTCCCTGGATGCGGCCGCGCCGGCCGCTGAGGTTGCCGTTGATCTCGCCCATGAACTCCTCGGGGATGATGACCTCCACGTTCATGACCGGCTCGAGGATGGTCGGCTTGGCCGCCTTCATGGCCATCTTGAAGGCCTTGGAGGAGGCGATCTTGAAGGCCATGTCCGACGAGTCGACCTCGTGGTGGCTGCCGTCGTAGAGCTCGATCTTGAAGTCGACCACCGGGTAGCCGGCCAGCACGCCGGTGTTCTTGGACTCGATGATGCCCTTCTCGATGGCCGGCACGAAGTTGCGCGGGATGGACATGCCCACCAGGGCGTTGACGAACTCGAAGTCTCCGCCGCGCGGCAGGGGCTCCACGCGGATCAGCACATGGCCGTACTGGCCGCGGCCGCCGCTCTGCTTCTTGTGCTTCTTCTCCACGTCGGCCTTGCCCATGATCGTCTCGCGGTAGGCGATCTTGGGCGGCTTCATGGCCACCTCCACGCCGTAGCGGCGCTTCAGCTTGTTGACCACCAGCTCGACGTGCAGCTGGCCGTTGCCCGAGATGACCAGCTCCTTGGTCTGCGGGTCGCGCAGCATCTTGATGGTCGGGTCCTCCTCCATGATGCGCTGCAGGGCGGTGGAGATCTTGCCCTCGTCGGCGCGGGCCTTGGGCTCGATGGCGAAGGAGATGGAGGGCACGGGGAAGGTGATCGGCGGGAACTGCAGCTTGTCGGCCTTGGTGGTCAGCGTGTCGCCGGTCTGCGTCTCCTTCAGCTTGGCCACGGCGACGATGTCCCCGGCCTGGACCTCGCCGGCCGGCTCCTGGGCCTTGCCCTGCATGAGGAACAGGCCGGCCACGCGCTCCTCGACCTCCTTGTTGGCGTTGAAGTAGAAGCTGTCGGGCCGGAAGGTGCCGGACACGACGCGCACCAGCGAGATCTTGCCGGTGAAGGGGTCGGAGATGGTCTTGAACACCAGCCCGGCGAAGGGGCCGGCCGGGTCGGCCTTGAGGCCGGCGCCGTTCAGGGTCGCCGCCGGCGCCGCCTCGGCGGGGGCCGGCAGGTAGGCGACGATGAAGTCCAGCAGCGGCTGCACGCCGCGGTTGGCCAGGGCGTCGCAGGCCAGCACCGGGAAGGCGTTGCGCTGCAGGACGGCGCTGCGCAGCCCGGCGCGCACCTCGTCGGCCGACAGGTCGCCGTCGGCCAGGTACTTCTCCATCAGCTTCTCGTCGTTCTCGGCGACCTTCTCCAGCAGCGCCTCGCGGCGCACGCCGATCTCGTCCTTCAGCGCCTCGGGCAGCGGGATCTCCTTGCTGTCGCCCTTGTCGTCGGCGCCGAACTGCCAGGCCTTCATCTCGACCAGGTCGACCAGGCCGGAGAACTCCGGGCCCTGGCCGATGGGCACCTGCACGGCGACCACGTTCTTGCCGAAGGCGGCGATGAGCGAATCGAGCACCTTGTCGAAGTCGACCAGCTCCTTGCCCAGCTTGTTGACCGCGAAGAGGACGGGCTTGCCGCCCTCGGCCAGCGCGTCGAACACCTTCTCGGTCTGGACCTGCACGCCCTCCTGGGCGGAGACGACCATCAGCCCCGACTCCACGGCGCGCAGGGCGACCATCGTCTCCCAGATGAAGTTGGCGAACCCCGGCGTGTCGAGGAAGTTGATCTTGTACTTGTCGCGGTAGGCGTATGCCGGCGCCGCCTGGATCGAGATCTTGCGGGCGATCTCCTCCTCGTCGAAGTCGGTGACGGTGTTGCCCTGGTCCACGCGCCCCAGGCGGTTGACCATTTTGCTGTCGTACAGCATGGCCGCCACGAGGCTCGTCTTGCCGCATTGGCTGTGGCCGACCACGGCCAGGTTGCGCAGGTGTTCGCTCGGTATTTCCTTCATGATTTTCCTCCGGGTTTTGTCTCGACCAGCAGCGAGAAATCGGCCACCGCCGAGAGCAGTTCGTCGAGGCGCTGCAGCAGGGCGATGCGGTTCTTGCGCAGGATGGGGTTCTTGTCCATGACCAGGATCTTCTCGAAAAAGGCGTCGATGATCGGCTTCATCTCCAGGATCTCCGAGCTGGCCTGGGCGTAGTCGCGCTTCAGGATCAGGCCGTCGATGCGCGGCTTGGCCTCCTTGAACACGTCGGAGAGGATGCGCTCCTCCTTCTCCTTGAGCTCGACCTCCGAGAAGGGGGCGCGCTCGCTGTTGTTCAGGATGTTCTTCAGCCGCCGGTGCAGGGCGGCCAGCGGCTCGGCCATGCCGCTCTCGACCAGGCGGGTGACGGTCTGGGCCTTCAGGACCTTGTCGTGGACGGCCACCGTCTCCTGGACCATGACGGCGTTGACCACGTCGTAGCGGCAGCGAGCGACGTCCTTCAGGTAGGCCTCCAGCCGGGCGGCGAGCAGCTCGCGCACCGACTTGTGGATCTGCTGCAGGTCGGCGTCGTTGCGGGCGAAGTTGAGGGCGGCCAGGCGGATCAGCGGCGCCAGGTCCATGGCCAGCCCGAAGTCGGCGATGATCTTGACGATGGCGTTGGCGTCGCGGCGGATGCCGTAGGGGTCCTTGGAGCTCGACACCTTCACGCCGCGGGCGATGAAGCCGGTGATGTTGTCCATGCGGTCGGCGATGGAGAGGATGCCGGCGCCCAGGTCGTCCAGCTTCTCGTCGGAGAGGCCCTTGGGCCGGTAGTGGCCGTAGATCGCCTTCCAGACGACCGGGTCCTCGCCGGCGGCCTGCAGGTAGAGGCCGCCCATGACGCCCTGCAGCGCCGGGAACTCGCGCACCATCTTGGTCAGCAGGTCGTTCTTGCAGTGGAAGGCCGCCTTGTGCAGCTGGCTGCGCAGGGCGTCCTGCCGCGTCTCGTTGATCACGAAGTCGACCAGGCCGGCCAGGCGCTCGACCTTCTCGTGGTACGTGCCGAGCTCCTTGTGGAACAGGACGTTCTTCAGCAGGTTCTTCAGGGCGAAGAAGTCCTCCTTGCGGTCCTGGTCCCAGAAGAACTGGGCGTCCTCGAAGGCCGCCTGCACCACCTTCTCGTTGCCGCGGCTGACCTTGCCGTTCTCGTCGGGGATGTTGGCCACGCCCACGAAGTGCGGGGTCAGCTTGCCGCCGGCGTCATAGACCGGCAGCAGCTTCTTCTCCTGGGTCATGAAGACGGTGATGATCTCCGCGGGCAGCGTCAGGTACTTCTCGTCGAAGCGGCCGCTGAACACCACCGGGTACTCGTTGCTGAAGACGTAGTAGTCCAGCATGTCGTCGGGACAGGGCACGCGTCACTCCAGGTCCTCCTCGATCTCGCGGATCTCGGCGAGGATCTTGGCCTTGCGCTCCTCCTCGTGCAGCAGGATGAAGTTCTTCCCCAGCCCCTCGAAATAGTCCTTGACCGAGTTGACCTCGAAGAAGGCGTCGGAGAGCAGCAGGTGGCCCGGCGAGCGGTTGCCGGCGCGCACGCCGGCGTACTCGACGTCGAGCGTCCGGCCGGCGAACAGGGCCACGATGCTCTTCAGCGGGCGGATGAAGGGCACGCGCGACTCGTTCCAGACCATGGTCTTGGGGAAGGTCAGCTGCCCCAGCACAGCCGGGATGGCCGCCGCCAGGAGCTCGGCGGCGTCGCCGCCACCGCCGACCTTGGTGATGCCCAGGTACTTGCCCTTGGGCGTGTCGATCTCGACCACGTCGGCCAGCTTCACCTTCTGGAACTCGCAGAACTTCTTCAGCGCCACCGTGGGCAGGCCGCGCTCGTCGAGGGCGATGCGCTTGGCCGGGCCCAGCACCGTCTCCTCCTTACTGGGCGTCTTCTCGGGGATCTGGGCCACGTGCAGCATCAAGCGGCGGTTGCTGGCCGCGCACTCGACGGCGCCGTGGCCGATGCCGTCCTGGTCCAGGCGGGCCAGGAACAGGCCTCGCAGCTGGTCGCGGATGGCGCCGACGGCCGGTGCGGGGATCTCCTCGACCCCCAGTTCCAGGAGCAGGTCAGCCATGGTCTTCGCCCTCCGTCTGCTGCACGTACTTCTGGGCGATGCGCGCCGCCAGGTTGCGCATGATGCCCATCAGCGCCGTGCGCTCGGCCACCGAGATGGCCTTGCGCGCGTCGAGGATGTTGAAGGCGTGCGAGCACTTGAGCACGTAGTCGTAGGCCGGCAGGTACAGGCTGTGGTCGAGCAGCCGCTCCGCCTCGCGCTGGTACTGCTGGAACATGCCGCGCAGCATGTCGATGTCGGCGAGCTCGAAGTTGTACACGGAGAACTGCCGCTCCTCCTCCAGCTTCAGCTGGGAGTAGGAGACGCGGTTGCCCCAGTCCAGCTCGAAGAGGCTGGAACGGCCGTCCAGGAAGCCGGCCAGGCGCTCGACCCCGTAGGTGATCTCCAGCGAGTTCGGGTTGAGCTCGATCCCCCCCGCCTGCTGGAAATAGGTGAACTGGGTGATCTCCAGGCCGTCGCACATCACCTGCCAGCCCACTCCCCAGGCGCCCAGCGAGGGCGAGGCCCAGTTGTCGTCGTCGAACTTGATGTCATGGATGCGGATGTCGACCCCCAGGTAGATCAGGCTGTCCAGGAACAGCAGCTGGCCGTCGGCGGGCACGGGCTTGAGGATCACCTGGAACTGGTTGTGCTTCTGCACGCGGTTGGGGTTCTGGCCGTAGCGGCCGTCGTCGGGCCGGCGCGAAGGCTGCCAGTAGGCCACCTGCCAGGGCTTCTTGCCCAGGACGCGGAAGAAGGTGTCGGGAGACATGGTGCCGGCGCCGACCTCGCTGTCGTAGCCCGAGGCGATGTAGCAGCCGCGCTCGGCCCAGAACTCCTGCAGCTTGAGGATGACGTTCTGAACGCTCAATGGCCTTCCCCCTTGCGCCAGCGCAGGACCGGCTTGCGGGCGGCCAGGGTCTCGTCCAGGCGGCGCACCGGCGTGGCGGTCGGGGCTTGGCGCAGCAGCTCGGGATTCTCCTTCGCCTCGCGCAGGATCGTCTCCATGACGGCGATGAAGCCGTCCAGGGTCTCCTTGCTCTCGCTCTCGGTGGGCTCGATCATCATCGCCCCGTGCACGATGAGCGGGAAGTAGATGGTGAAGGGATGGTACCCGTAGTCCAGCAGCCGCTTGGCGATGTCCAGCGTCTTGACCGGCAGGCCGGCGTCGGAGAAGACGGCCTCGTGCAGCGTGGGCGCCGGGTACGGCAGGTCGAGCAGCCCCTCCAGCTTCTTGCGCACGTAGTTGGCGTTGAGCACGGCGTCCTCGGCCACGCGGCCGACGTGCTCCCGGCCCAGCGCCATCAGGTAGGCCAGGGCGCGGACCATCACCAGGAACTGGCCGTAGAAGTTCTTCACCCGGCCGATGCTGCGCGGGTCATCATAGACCACCTCGCAGCCGCCGCCGGCGCGGCGCACGCGCGGCACGGGCAGGAAGGGCAGCAGGTGGGCGGCGACGCCGACCGGGCCCGAGCCCGGCCCGCCGCCGCCGTGGGGCGTGGCGAAGGTCTTGTGCAGGTTGATGTGCATGACGTCGACGCCGAGGTCGCCGGGGCGCACGGCGCCCAGCAGGGCATTGAGGTTGGCGCCGTCCATGTAGAGCAGCGAGCCGTTGGCGTGCAGCGCCTCGGCGACGGCCACGATGTCGGACTCGAAGATGCCCAGGGTGTTGGGGTTGGTCATCATCAGCGCCGCCACGTCGGGGGTCAGGTGCGGCCGCAGCTCGGCCGCGCCGATGGTGCCGCGGGCGCTGGAGGCGATCTCCCTGACCTCGTAGCCGGCGAAATGGGCCGATGCCGGGTTGGTGCCGTGCGCCGAGTCGGGGATCAGCACCACCTTGCGCGCATCACCCTTCTCCTGCAGGTAGCGGCGCACGACGAGCATGCCGGTGAACTCGCCGTGGGCGCCGGCGGCGGGGGCCAGGGTGAAGCCGGCCATGCCGGTCAGCTCCTTCAGCCAGTCCTCGAGCCGGGCCATGATCTCCAGGTTGCCCTGGACCAGGTCGTGCGGCGCATAGGGATGGGCCTGCAGCTCCTCGGCGGCGGCCAGCTTCTCGTTGACCTTGGGATTGTACTTCATGGTGCATGAGCCGAGGGGATAGAAGCCCTTGTCCACCGAATAGTTCAGGGCGGCCAGGGCCATGTAGTGGCGCACCACCTCCACCTCGGACACCTGGGGGAAGTCGGCGACCGGGCCGCGCAGCAGCCCTTCGTCGACGGCCGGGCGGGCCGGCACGTCGGCCTCGTTCAGGCCGACGCCGACCTTGCCCTCACGGCTCAGCTCGAAGATCAGCTTGGGCAGGCGGTTCATGCTAGTTCTCCCATGGCGGCCAGCAGGCGGTCGACGGCGGCGCGGTCATGGAGCTCGCTGAAGGCGACCAGCAGCCGCTGCCGGTCCGCGGCGTCGAACCAGGAGAGCGGCACGCCGGCCAGGATGCCCCTGGCCTTCAGCGCGGCGGCCAGGTCGGCCGCGCTCCCCTGCCGCGCCTCGACCAGCACCTCGTTGTAGAAGTTGCGGCCGTAGACGACGCGCACGCCCTTCAGCCCGGCGGCGCCGGCGACGAAGTAGGCGGCGTTAAGATGGCAGGCGCGGGCGGCGCGGGCCAGGCCGTCCCGGCCCATCACGGCCAGGTACATGCCGGCGCGCAGCGCGCACCAGGCCTCGTTGGAACAGATGTTGGAGGTGGCCTTTTCGCGCTTGATGTGCTGCTCGCGGGTGGAGAGGGTCAGCACGTAGTCGTGCTTGCCGTCGAGGTCCTGCGTCCTGGCCGACCAGGCGCAGGGCGATCTGATCGGCGATGACCGAGGAGTTGCCGTGGGCGATGTTGGCGAAGGGGCCGGCGTGGACGATGGCGGCTCGTTATTGAGGCCGGTGAACTTGGGGTTTTGCCAATCCGGCAGCGCCTGGATTGAAGCGGGGGCCGCAAAGAGGCCTC
>DAHVOV010000146.1 GCA_027318645.1 Candidatus Aminicenantota bacterium | reverse complement strand
TGCCACTTGCCCGATCCACATTGTAGACGCGCAGGTGGCAGCCGTGGATGGGCGCCGGGAACGGCGTGTCGGCGTCGTGGTTGCCCTTGACGGCGAAGACGGCGGGGCAGCGCCAGTCCTCCGCCGCCTCCAGGATCACGGCGTCGTCCATGTCGCCCAGGGCCAGCAGCAGGTCGGCGCGCCCCTGCGGGCCGCCCCAGTGCAGGTCGTCGATGTCGGCCAGGGCCAGGATCTTCATGGCGTGCGCTCCGCCTTCATGATAGCAGAAAACGGGGCGAAAACGGCAGCGCCGGCCGCGCGGCCCGAAATAATGGCCGTTATCCCCTGCCTGTCGGATGGCGATCCGTTCGCGCCCTGCCCTCAGGCGCGGACCTGCGGCCGGGGCCGAGATATCCGCTGCATACTCGTATCTATTGGCCTAAGGAGAAAACGCACCATGAAGAACCTATTCGCTTGGATCGTCACCCTGGCCCTGCTCGCGGGGCTCGGCATCGCCGCGGACACGCCGTTGGCCAACGTCAAGCCGCCGGCGGCCGATCTTTCGGCCATCAAGCCCGCGCTTAAGGTCCTGGCCCCCAACGGCGGCGAGACCTGGTGCAAGGGCGGTTTCGGCCGCGTCACCTGGTCCGAGACCAGCGTGTTCAAGCCCCTGAAGGTCTGGATCAAGATCAGCGGACAGGAGGCGATCTACATGATCGGCACCAACATCCCGCCGGGCACGAAGAGCGCCGATTACACGATCCCGGCCAACCTCGGCTACGAGGGCCAGGTCTTCAAGGTCGTCGTGGCCACCATGGACGGCAAGGTCATGGACGAGAGCGACAACTGCTTCACCATCCGCAAGCCGTTCATCGAGGCGCAGATGAACGAAACGGAGGAGCGGCAGTACACGGGGCCCTGCCCGGTCACTCTGGGCTTCAGCGCCAAGATCCACGTCGAGATGCCCTGCCAGGTCAAGTACAAATTCTGGTACGAGGACGGCAGCGAGTCCCAGGTGTTCAGCACCCTGGTGCAATCCTACAAGGACGTTCCCTTCTCCCGCACCATCAGCGGCACCCTGCAGGGGCACGTCAACATCAGGATCGTGTCGCCCGCCCAAGCCGTCGGCGCCCGCGCGTCCTATTTCAACGTCCACTGCTCGCAAGCCGTGAAATAAGCGAACTTCAGGCCGCCGGGCGCGCTCCGTCCGCGCCCGGCGCGTCCGCGGGATTGGAATTCGGCACCCGAAGGGGTATGATCGCGGGCGGAGGAACGAGCATGACCGACCTGGAGAGCAGGATATGGCGGATCATCGGCCGGCCGCAGACCGCGGCGCTGGCCACCATCGCCGAGGACGGCGCCCCCTGGGTGCGCTACGTCACCGTGCGCGCCGGCAACGATTTCACCCTGAGCTTCTGCACCGCCCGCTCGACGCGCAAGGCGCGGCAGATCGCCGCCCGCCCCGACGTGCACCTGACCTGCGGGAACCTGAACCCGCCGGACGGCTCGGCCTACCTGCAGGTCGCCGGCCGCGCTGAGGTCCGCTCCGACGCGGCGGCCCGCCGCGAGCACTGGCAGGAGGAGTGGCGGCGCTACTTCACCGGGCCCGATGATCCCGAGTACGTGATCGTCCTCGTCATCCCTTCCGTCATCGAATACAACGCGCCGGGAGCGCCCGAGCCCGAGATCTGGACAAGTCTAAAGAAGCCTGAGTGACGAGTGACAAGTGACGAGTGACGAGTAGCAGCCAATTCCCGAGTTAGCCCTCTTCATTGCGGTTACGAATCACGAAAGATCGTTCAATCCCGGCCTTTCTGACATCTAGCGTTTAACGTCTTGTGCTCGTTTTACTGCCTTACGCCGTGCGCCTAGGTTTTTCTTTTCTTGCCGTGTGCCGTACGCCGTATGCCGGGCGCCTAGACTTATCTTTTCTTGCCGTGCGCCGTACGCCGTACGCCGTTCGCCCTTTTCTCCACTAAAAACCCGAACTTGCCGATGTGCCGGCCCATCTCGAAGTAGTGGCCATGGCAGTAGCACAGCGGCCGGGCGGCGGCGAGGTCGAAATAGCCGGTGCGGGCGT